>JAYUAM010000994.1:0-1018 GCA_043741295.1 Acidimicrobiia bacterium | reverse complement strand
CGGCCGGCCCGACGAGCCCCTCCTCCTCGCCGAGCACCGCGTGGTCGGGGCGGGCGCCGGCGAGGCGGGCGCGGATCGCCGCCTCGGCGCCTCGGTCGGCCTCGGTCACCTCGGTTCGGTCGTCCTTGTGACGCACCGTGAACGTGCGGTCGGTGAAGGCGGGCAGGGTGACGGCGTCGGCCAGGTCGGCCAGCTCCAGGGCGAGCGCGAGCTCGTCGTCGTACGGACCGGACATCGGACCGACGCTAGACGTCGGGCGGCCTCTCGTCAGCCGTTGGGTGCGGGCATCGGCGTCTCGGCCGGGAACACGACGCTCTGGCCGTTGCCGGCCCCGAGGAGCGAGGCCACGGCACCGTCGGCCATCTCGACCGGCGCGAACAACCCGGGCCGCCACGCCGACGTCACGCCCCGGCCGTCCGGCGTGATCTGGGGGAAGAAGAGCCACCGGCCGTCCGACGACCACAGCAGCGACGAGCTCGAGACACCGTTGCCGAAGCCGAGGCCGAACACGATGGCCGTCGTGGTGCCGATCCGGTAGTCGGTCTGACGGTCGAGGTCGCGGACGACCAGAGGCACGCCGGTGCCTGCGTCTCCCGACGAGCAGCCCCGGCGACCGCAGGGCACGACGGGGAGGAGGGCGGCGAGGCGTGGGCCGGCGGGCGCGATGGCGGCCGCCGTGGTGAGGCTGTGCTCGGCATCGATCAACGCCGTGCGCGTGCCGTCCTCGTTGACCCAGTCGACAACGCACGACGTGAGCGCGTCGTCGCAGTGCTCCTCGGTGTGTCGCCCGACGGGCGCGGGTGAGGCACTGGTCGCCGAGCGCTTCACGATCGTGCCATCGTCGGCGAGGTCGTACAGCTGCCCGGCCGGATCGGACAGCGTCAGCGCTTGTCCGGATCCGTCGATCGGGGTGGCGACCGGCGGGAGATCGACGGTGCGGACGACCGCGCCCGACGCGAGCTCGACGAGGTGGACCCGGTGCGGGTCCTGCTCGTCGGTGAACCACTGCTGCCCGGCG
>JAYUAM010000993.1:0-1019 GCA_043741295.1 Acidimicrobiia bacterium | reverse complement strand
GACGCGGAGTCGGTCGCTGAGTGCGTGGACGCCGAGTTCGTAGTGGCCTCGACGAAGGTTCTGCACGAACGCGTGCCCGCGGATCACGACGCTCGCGGTGCGGTCGGACTGCAGGCCACGCATTGGTCGCAGCCTTGATTTCAGGCGGCCGTGGTCGCACTCGACGCGGTTGTTAGCATGCACGCTCGAGTCGTGTTCGGCGTCCGGCAGCACGTCCTGGACGGCACCGATCAACGCCTTGGCCTTGTCAGTGGTGACCTGCTCCGGTCGGGCGTGTTCACCGAGGGCCCTGTGGAAGAAGCGGCGGGCTGCGGCCCCGTCGCGGCGGGTCGAGACGAGGATGTCGATGACCTGGCCGTGCTGGTCGACGGCCCGGTAGACGTAGCGCCAGATGCCGGCGACGCGGACGTAGGTCTCGTCGACGAACCAGCGGCCACCGACCGCGTGCCGGCAGGGTCGGGCGGCGTCGATCAGCTCCGGCGTGAAACGCTGGACCCACCGGTAGATGGTGACGTGGTCGACGTCAACGCCGCGTTCGGCGAGGAGCTCCTCGACGTCGCGGTAGGAGAGCCCGAACCGCAGGTACCAGCGCACGGCGAGCAAGATGATCTCGGGCGGGAACCGGTAGCCGGCGAACGCCGAACCAGGCACCACTACGGGAAGGCGGCGGCACCCTCGGCTACTTCTCACGGCTACAGCCTCACCCGCCGGCGACGGCAACCGCCAACGCAACGGTCCCTCGTCGCCTGTTTCCGACGCGTTGCGGTGGGGTCACCGCGCGCCTTCGATGTCGGTTCCGGTTTGGCGGATCCGGTCGCGGGCGTAGCGGACACCTCGGCTGGTTCCATGGCCTCACCGGTACCGACGGTGTGGTCGAAGACGGTGTCGCCGAGGGTAGTGCCGAGGTGGTCGAGGACGCCGGGTAGGTCGATTGATCGCCTGGGTGACCGAGCCGCGTCGTTGAGCGGTCCGGTGGATGGTCGCGGCAGTGTCGGGTTGGTCGGCGCGGTCGAAGAACA
>JAYUAM010000992.1:0-1019 GCA_043741295.1 Acidimicrobiia bacterium | reverse complement strand
TGGGCGGCATGATCGTGCAGACGATGGCGATCGAGCACCCCGACCGGCTGCTGTCGATGACCTCGATCATGTCGACGCCGTTCGCTCCGGTGATCGGTCCGTCGACCGACGACGCGGCCGGCATGCTGCTCGCACCGCCGCCGACCGATCGCGCCGGCTACATCGCCCGCAGCGTCGATGCCGGTCGGGTGTTCAGCGGCTCGTTGTTCGACCCCGAGCGGTCGGCGGCCCTCGCCGGCGCCCACTTCGATCGCGGCTTCTACCCCGAGGGCGCGGTGTTCCAGATGGCGGCCGTCCTCGCGTCGGGCGACCGCACCGCGGCCCTGCGCGGCGTGCGCACTCCTACGCTCGTCGTACACGGTCGCATGGACAGCCTCATCACCTTGCCGGGCGGCGAGGCGACCGCCGCGGCCATCCCCGATGCCGACCTGCTCGTGCTCGACGAGATGGGCCACGACCTGCCGGCACCCCTGTGGCCGGCGATCGTCGATGCGATCGCCGGCAACGCCAAGCGCGCCGCGTGACGATCGGCCGACCAGCGAATCGACGCCGGTGATCAGCCCGCGACACGAACGCAGCACCGACGGCCGATCATGAGTTCTGACGCGATCGGTGAAGACGTGGTCCGCCTGATCCGTCATGCCAAGGCCGGCAGCCGCTACGACTTCGTCGGCGACGACCGTGAACGGCCGCTGACGGCGAAGGGGCGGGCGCAGGCCGACGCCATCGCCGAGCGCCTCGCGCCGCTCGGCGTGACGCGATTGGTCGCGAGCCCGTTCCTGCGCTGCCGTCAGACGCTCGAACCGCTCGCTGTCCGCTGTGGTCTCACGGTCGAGGCCGACGCCCGCTTCGGCGAGGGCGTGTCGTACCACGTGGCGTTGGAGCAGTTGCAGGCGATGCCGTCCGGCGCGGTGGCGTGCAGCCACGGCGACGTGATCCCCGCGGTGATCGACGCGCTGTTGCGGCGCGGCGCCGAGCTCACCGCCGAGCCCGATCCGCGCAAGGGCGCGACGTGGGAG
>JAYUAM010000991.1:0-6740 GCA_043741295.1 Acidimicrobiia bacterium | reverse complement strand
CGGCAGACGAAGCGGTCGCCGCCGCCACGCTGATCGGCTATCCGGTGGCGCTCAAGATCACCGGCGTTTCCCGACCCGGCCGGAGCGAGGCCGGCGGGGTCGCCCTCGACCTGCAGGACGCGGCGGCCGTGCGGGGTGCGTTCATGCGGATGCACACGCTCCGCCGCGCCGACGATGGTGGCGGCGCCCCGGTTGACGCGATCGTGCAGGCGATGGCTCCGCTCGGTGTCGAGGTGCAGATCGTGATCGACAACCACCCGGCCTACGGCCCAACCGTCTCGTGCGGGCTCGGTGGCCTGTACGCCGATGTGATCGGTGACGGCCGTCGCTGGGCGGCTCCCCTCTCGACCGACGAGGCGACCGCGCTGATCGCCGAGAGCCTGGCCGGTGTCGCGCTCGCCCGCCTCGGCATCGGGACGCAGGCCCTCGTGCCCGGCGTGCTCGCCGCCGGCCACCTGGCCGACGAGGTGTGGGAACTCGACCGGCTCGTCCTCAACCCCGTCTTTGTGAGCGAGGCGGGTGCCTGGGTGCTCGATGCCGTCGGTACCGTCACCGCCCGACCAGACCCGGAAGCCGGCATCGCCCGCCACGTCTAGGTGGTGACCTCCAACGAGCGGGTTACGCGGGCGACGGTTCGCGCGGGAGGCCGAGGACGCGCTCGCCGAGGATGTTGCGCATCACGTTCGAGGTGCCGCCCATGATCGTGTAGCCGGGCGCGTACACGATGCCGCGCACGATGTCGTCCCAGAGCGTCGCCTCGGCACCGAACACGTTGGCCACGAAGTCGGCGACGCGGGTCTCGTGCTCGGTGCAGAAGCACTTCGTGGCCGCCGAGAACCCGGCGGGCGCCTGACCGAGCACTTCGCGGGCCACGAGCAGCCGCCCGAGCCGGTAGCCGGTCTCCAGGCGGGCGATCTCCTGACGCACGAGCGCACTCGACGTGTCGGCCCGCTCGCGGGCCATCAGGTAGATGGCGTGGTTCGACACCAGGCGGTCGATGCCGCCGCGCTCGTGCTCGAGCTGGCGCATCGTCTGCTTGAAGCTGTTGCCCTCCTGGCCGACGAGGTTGCCGATCGGCACGTGCACGTCGGTGAAGAACACCTCGCAGAAGTGTCGGTTCGTCGTCATGTCCTGGATCGGGCGGACCTCGATGCCGGGCATGTCCATCGGTACGACGATCTCGCTGATGCCGAGGTGCCGCGGCCCGTCCGACGACGTGCGGCCGATGAGGTAGCAGTAGTCGGCGTCGGCCGCGAAGCTCGTCCAGATCTTCTGTCCGTTGATCACCCACCGGTCGCCGTCGCGCACCGCCGACGTCTTCAGTCCAGCGAGGTCAGAACCGGCGTTCGGCTCGCTCATGCCGATGCACCACGTCGTCTCTCCCGACAGGATCCGGGGCAGGAACTCGGCCTTCTGCTCGTCGGTGCCGTAGGTGATGAGCGTGGGGCCCATCTGGCGGTCGGCGAACCAGCCGGCGGCGATCGGCGCGCCGGCGGCGATCATCTCCTCGAACACGATGAGGCGTTCGATCGGCGGGCGACCGCCGCCGTAAGGCGTGGGCCACGTCATGCCGATCCAGCCGTGGGCCGCCAGCTCGCGCGAGAACTCCTTCGAGTAGCCGTTGATCCAGCTGTCGTTCGATCGTCCGTAGCGGGCGACCGCGTCAGTCGCCACCTTGCGCGCCCGCGCGCGCAGCGCGACCTGCTCCGCGGTCCAGTCGAAATCCATTCTTCTTGACGGTACTCGCCGTCCGCGTTTCTGGACGGTACTCGCCGCCGCTCCGCTTTCGGCTCGCACCGTGTGTGCGTCGTCGCTGGCAACTTTCTCGGCACGCGCGCGGTGCGCACGGTGCGGATCGCTTCGTAGCCGGCGAGCGCGGCCGACCAGTCGACCGTGTCATGCGACGGCGCGCTTCCCGTCAGATCCACGGGGGCAACGTCGCTGCGTCGGTAGCCCGCCCGGTGAGCCACGGACCGAGCAACGCCGTCTCACCGCGCCCGACGCGTCGAGCCAGGATCTCACCCAGCAGCGCCTTGGCCAGATCGCTTGGAACGTCGCCGAAGCCGAAGCCGTCACCGGCGGCGAGGTCGACCGCGTGGACCACGACCTCGCGCGTGCGCATCCACACGATCTCGCTCGCCGGCACGGTCCGCCCCTGGGCGGTCACCACGGGCCGGGCCCACATCGCGGCGTCGAGTGCATCGAGATCGGTCGCCAGCGCGGCGGACGAGGCGTGGGCCAGGGCGCGCAGTTCGGATGCCGGCAAGGTCGAGCCGGTTTCGATGTCGTTGTTGCGTTGGGTGGCACTCGGGTACATCGGTGACTCGACGCCAGTGCAGGCCCAGCTGGCCAGGCGGCGCAGCGCCTCGGCGTTGTGGTGCACGTGGGCCACGACGTGGCGACGCGTCCAACCGGGCAGCACGGTCGGTGCATCCAGGTCGTCGTCGCCCAGCCGATCGAGCGCGCCGAGGACGGACGCGGTGCCCAGTCCATCCAGTCGCGTCGCATGGTCGGTCCGGTCATCGCCGGGCCTGTCATCGCACGGCGCGGGCGGTGTTCTCGAGCCGACCGATGCCCTCGATCTCGGTGACCACGACGTCACCATCGGCCAGGTAGCGCGGTGGCTTGCGCGCATGGCCGACACCGCCCGGCGTGCCGGTAGCGATCACGTCGCCGGGCCGTAGGGTGACGATGCGGGAGATGTAGGACACGAGGGCGACAGGGCTGAAGACGAGCTCGGAGGTGTCGGCCTGCTGCACGATCTCGCCGTTCACCTCGGCGGTGATGCGCAGCGCCGGCGCCACCCCACCATCGACGTCGTCGGGGGTCACGAGCACCGGGCCGAGCGGTGCGGTGCGCTCGAAGGTCTTGCCCTGGAGCCACTGCAGCGTGCGGTTCTGGAAGTCGCGTGCCGTGACGTCGTTGATGACGGAGAAGCCGGCGATGGCCGCCGTCGCCTCGGCCTCGTCGGCGCGCCGGACCGTGGCGCCGATCACCACCGCGAGCTCGGCCTCCCAGTCCCACGCCACGCTGTCGGCGGCGAGCTCGATCTCGTCGCCCTGGCCGACGAGTGCCTCGGGGTACTTGGCGAACAACGTCGGGAACTCGGGCAGGCCGCGCCCCATCTCCAGGATGTGGTTGCGGTAGTTGAGCCCGACGCACACGATCTTGCCCGGCCAGGGCACGACGGGCGCGAACCGCACACCGTCGGTCGGTCGCACCGTGCCGAGGCGGCCGGCCCGTTCGCGCCATCCGTCGAGAGCGAGGAGCGCGCCCACGTCGCTGAGGCCGAGCTCGACGTAGCCGTCGGGCTCGACGCGCACAGCGCTCGTTCCGTGGGCCGTGTGGATCGTGGCCAACCTCATCGTGCCTGCCTTTCCTTCGGGGCGGCCGTGGTAGCGGGCGCCGCCGACCCGATCTGCTCGCGCTGTAGGTGTAGCGCCTCGAACACCGGTGCGTCGCCGAAACGGAAGAGGTCGATGCCGCTCTCGGTCGACGTGGCGAACGGCTCCCACGACGGCACGACGAAGAGGTCGCCCGGCTCCACGGACCAGTGCTCGGCACCCACGGCGCGGTGGCGAGCGACGGGCGATCGAGCGAGGCCGCCTCGAAGTCGCGGTAGAGCTCGCCCAGCGCATCTGACGGCGGTGGCTGGTTCGGCGCGGCGGTCATCGCCAGGCGGGGAGTGGCGGCCATCAGCGATCCTGCCAGGTGCACACGCAGGCCTCGTTGCCGTCGGCGTCGGCGAGGACCCAGAACGCTCGGGCGAAGCGATCGGTCACGAGCGTGCCACCGGCGGCCAAGGCCGCGGCGACGCGCGCCTCGGCGGCGTCGTGGGCGACGATGACGTCGATGTGGAAGCGGTTGCGTTCGGTGCGCGGTTCGTCCATCTGTTGGAACCACACGGCCGGCTCGATGCGCAGCGGATCGAACAGCGAGCCGTCGGCGGCCGGGCGATAGTCGAGGACCGCGGCCCAGAACGGCCGGATGCGGTCGGCCTCCATGGTGTCGATGGCGATCTCGATGGTCTGCGACGTGGTCGCCTCGCTCGCAGCTCCGGCGCTCGCGGCCAGGGCCGAGACGTGGCGGGCCAGGTCCACATCGGCCGTTGTCACGCCGCCCGCCGCGTGCGTCGTGAGCACGACGTGCACGCGGTCGGGGTAGCGCACATCGACATCGGGATGGTGGACGGCGGCCTCAGCCGCGTCGGCGATCGACGACACGAGCGCGGCGGCCGCAGGGAACGAGCCGGCGCGGAAGAGGGCGTGCAACTCTCCGACCCCGAAGCGCCAGTCGTCCAGTCCGTCGAGCGCAGCGAACTCTGGGGCGTTGACCTTCGTGTACTCCATGTCCGCTAGTTCACCACGATCCGACCAGCCAGCGGCCCGGTCGGTAGCGCTCGCCTAGATTCGCCCGGTGGACCGCCGTCGTGGAGTCATCGCCGGGGTCGTGGCCTACGGCATGTGGGGACTGTTCCCGCTCTACTTCCACCACCTCGCCCCGGCCACCGCCGTCGAGATCCTGGTCCACCGCGTCGTCTGGTCGTTCGTCGTCGTCGCCGCGGTGCAGCGGTACCGGCGCCAGCCGAGCGGGTTCGCCCTGCTCCGGGCGGACCCCCGACGGGCGGCCCGCATCGCCCTCGCCGCGCTGCTGCTCACGACGAACTGGCTCGTGTACCTGTGGGCCGTCACGAACGACAAGATCGTCGATGCTGCGCTCGGGTACTTCGTCAACCCGTTGCTGTCGGTGGTCCTCGGTGTCGCCGTGCTCCACGAGCACCTGCGCGCCGTGCAGAAGTTCGCCGTCGGTCTCGGGGCGGCCGCGGTGGTCGTGCTCTCCGTTGGCTATGGCAAGGTGCCATGGGTCGCGCTCGTCCTCGCTGCTACGTTCGCCGCCTACGGCTATCTGAAGAAGACGATCCGACTCGCAGGCGGCGTCGCCTCGCTCGCCGCCGAGAGCGCGGTGCTCCTGCCCATCGCCCTTGTCTTCGCGGCCGTGGTGGCCGGCTCGGGACACTGGTCGTCGGTGGCCTTCGGTCATCACGGTGCCGGCAACACCACCTTGCTGCTGCTCGCCGGCCCGGTCACCGCGCTGCCGCTCGCGCTGTTCGGGGTCGCTGCCCAGCGCATCCCGCTCAGCCTCGTGGGGCTGCTGCAGTACCTCACCCCGGTCGGTCAGTTCCTCATCGGCGTGCTCGTGTTCCACGAGGCCGTGCCGGCGGCCCGCCTCGCCGGGTTCGTGCTGGTCTGGGCGGCGCTCGCCGTGATCGCGGTCGATGCCGTGCGCGGCTATCGGGCCGGTCGGTCCGGGCCGGGTGATGCGACGGTCGACGAGCGGGCGGAGGACGTCGATGTCTTGGGTGCCCACCAGGCCGCTGAGCTAGCCTGACAAGTCGCGTACAAGTAGCCCGCTGCGCCCGTCATGCCGCGCGGCCGGGGCCATCATCGAGGAGCAGCGTCCATGACCAAGATCCCAGCCATCAAGATCAAGGTCACCAACCCGGTCGTCGAGATGGACGGCGACGAGATGACCCGCATCATCTGGCAGTTCATCAAGGACAAGCTGATCCTGCCGTACCTCGACGTCGACCTGAAGTACTACGACCTCTCGATCGAGAGCCGCGACGCCACGGACGACCAGATCACCATCGACTCGGCCAACGCCACCAAGAAGTACGGCGTCGCCGTGAAGTGCGCCACGATCACCCCCGACGAGGCCCGCGTCACCGAGTTCGGTCTGAAGAAGATGTGGCGCTCGCCGAACGGCACGATCCGCAACATCCTCGGCGGGGTGATCTTCCGCGAGCCGATCATCATCTCGAACATCCCGCGGCTCGTGCCGGGATGGACGAAGCCGATCATCGTCGGCCGTCACGCTCACGCGGATCAGTACAAGGCCACCGACTTCAAGGTCCCCGGTGCCGGCACCGTCACGATCACCTACACGCCGGCAGACGGCAGCGCGCCGCTGGAGATGGAGGTCGCCAAGTTCGGCGCCGACGGCGGTGTCGCCATGGGCATGTACAACTTCCGCGACTCGATCCGTGACTTCGCCCGGGCGAGTCTGCGCTACGGCCTCAACCGCAACTATCCGGTGTACCTCTCGACGAAGAACACGATCCTCAAGGCCTACGACGGCGAGTTCAAGGACCTCTTCCAGGAGATCTTCGACACCGAGTTCGCCGACCAGTACAAGGCCGCCGGGCTCACCTACGAGCACCGGCTCATCGACGACATGGTGGCCGCCGCGCTGAAGTGGGAGGGCGGGTACGTGTGGGCCTGCAAGAACTACGACGGCGACGTGCAGTCCGACATCGTGGCCCAGGGCTTCGGTTCACTCGGCCTGATGACGAGCGTGCTGATGACGCCAGACGGCCAGACCGTCGAGGCCGAGGCCGCCCACGGTACCGTCACCCGCCACTACCGCGCCCACCAGCGTGGCGAGAAGACGTCCACCAACCCGATCGCCTCGATCTTCGCGTGGACGCGCGGTCTCGCCCACCGGGGCAAGGTCGACGGCACGCCCGAGGTCACGGCGTTCGCCGACACCCTCGAAGCCGTGTGCATCGAGACGGTGGAGGCCGGCGAGATGACCAAGGACCTCTCTCTGCTCATCTCGCGTGATGCGCCGTGGTTGACGACCGAGGACTTCCTCGACGCCCTCGACCGACGTCTGCAGGCCAAGATGGCGGCCCGCTGAACCCGGCCGGTGCGCTCGGTCCGATCCGGCCGTGCTGTTCG
>JAYUAM010000990.1:0-2861 GCA_043741295.1 Acidimicrobiia bacterium | reverse complement strand
CCGACGCGATGCGCAGGGCGTCGCGGAAGAGCGACCGCGCCGACGCCTCATGGAGTTGCTCGGCGTCAGCCGCGCCGGCGTTGTGGGCGTTGACGTAGTGGCCCTCCAGGATGCAACCGAGCTTGAAGAGCGAGAGGACCTCGTAGTAGCGGATGTGGCTGAGGTCGAACCCGGTGTGGCGCGCGTACCACTCGGTCATCTCGGCGCGAGTCGTGAGCCCCGAACGGTCGGCGATGTCGGCGACGCCGAGCCGGGTCGGCTCCTCTCCCGCCTCGTCCCACCGGCTGAGGAGATGACCGAAGTCCATGAGCACCTCCCCGATCGTCGCGGTGTCCCAGTCGACGATGGCGGCCAGCTTCGGTGGCACGTCGTGGCTGTACATGACGTTGAAGTTCGAGTAGTCGCCGTGCATGATCCCGACGGGGCCGGGCGGCGGGAGGTGGGCGCGCAGCCAGGCGGCGACGTCGATCTCGTGCTCGATCGGTCGGATCCGGTAGGAGTCGAGCTGCCAGGCCCAGCGATCGACCTGGCGGGCGAGGAACCCGTCGGGCTTGCCGAACCCCTCGAGCCCGGCAGCCTTCCAGTCGACGAGGGCCAGGCGGGCCAGGGCGTCGACGATGCCGACCCCGAGGGCTCGCCTGCCCTCTGCATCGGCGACGAGCGCGGGCGGCAGCGGGTCGACCGCGGTGAACCCCTCGACGCGCTCCATCAGCAGGAACGACGTGCCGATCACGGAGGGGTCGTCGCACCAGGCCACGAGCCGCGGATGCGGTACGTCGGTGCCGGCCAGTGCGGCGAGCACGCGCGCCTCTCGCTCGGTCTGGCCGGCGCTCGCCGTCACCTTCACCGCCGGCGGGCGGCGCAGCACGAACCGCTCGTCGCCCCACCGCACGTCGAACAGCGCGTTGGCCACACCGACGCCGATCCCCATGCGTTCGACGGCCAGCGGAGCAGAACGCCCGACCCGCTCCGTCAGCCAACGCCCGAGCCGTTCGACATCGACGGTCTCTGTTCCGAGTTGCCCACTCATCCTCGCCCCCTTAGATGGTCGACGTTCGGTTGACAGTCTACGCCGGGATTGGCAGAGTCTGACATAAGACAACGCGACAGGAGACCGGCATGATCGACTTCCAGATCCCGGACGACGTTAAGGAGCTACGGCAACGCGTCGCGGCGTTCATCGACGACGAGATCCTGCCTCGCGAGCGCGAGATCGGTACCCGTCCGTTCTTCGACATCGTCGCCGACGTGCAGTCCCTCGCCCGCGCTCGGGATCTCTGGTGCCCGTTCGTACCGAAGGAGTACGGCGGGATGGGCCTCGGCCACCTCGCCAATGCCATCGTGCAGGTGGAGCTGGCCCGCGCGTTCAGCCACCTCGGCGCGTGGGCACTCAACTGCATGGGCCCACAGGACGCCACGATGTTCACCCTCATTGAGCACGGCACCGAGGAGCAGAAGCAGAAGTACCTCGTGCCGCTGGTCGACGGGAAGATCCGCATCTGCTTCTCGATGACCGAGCGGGCGGCCGGCGCCGACGCGACCGGCATGCGCACCACCGCCGTGCTCGACGGCGACCACTGGGTCCTCAACGGGGAGAAGTGGTTCGCGTCGAGCGCCTCGATCTCCCAGGTCGCCCTGGTCATGGCCCGCACCGACCCCGATGCGCCGCGTCACGAGCAGTACAGCACCTTCCTCGTCGACCTCCCGAACCCCGGCTACCGCATCGTGCGCGACATCCCGGTGATGGGCGAGCACGACCAGCCCCGGTTCGGTGACGAGGTGACGGGGGGCCACGCCGAGGTCCGCGTCGAGAACCTCGTGGTCCCGGCCGGCAACCTGCTAGGAGGGCGCGGGAAGGGCTTCGACATGGGTCAGCACCGGCTTGGGTACGGCCGGCTCCGTCACGGCATGTGGAGCATCGCCAAGGCCCAGGCCGCTCTCGACCTCGCCACGAAGCGGGCCACCGAGCGCGAGACGTTCGGCGAACGCGTGGCCGACCGGCAGGGCGTGCAGTGGATGCTCGCCGACTGCGCCGAGAAGCTCTACGTCACCCGACTGATGGTGCTGCACATCGCGTACTGCATGGAGAACGGCACCGACATCCGGCAAATCAACTCGATCGCCAAGAACTACATCGCCCACGCCCTGCACGACATCGTCGACACCGCCCTTCAGATCCACGGGTCGCTCGGCTACACCCACGACACTCCGCTCGCCCACTGGTACCAGGAGGTGCGGTCGCAACGCCTCGTCGACGGCCCGGATGAGGTGCACCGCTGGATGGTCGGGCGCAACGTCGTGAAGGCGTACGAACGCTACGGCACCACGGCGTCGGCCGCAGGCGGCGATCTCTTCTGACCGCTCGCCAGGAGCCGGTTTCGCTCGCCGACCGGCGACGCGACTTCACCGCCGACGAGATCGCGCTCGTCGCCCTCGGCCTGTTCGCCCGGGACGGGATCGGCGACGTAACCGTCGAGCAGATCGCCCAGGAGGCGGGCATCTCGTCGCGCACCTTCTTCCGGTACTTCCCCGCCAAGGAAGACGTCGTCTACCACCAGGATCATCGCTTGCAGGACCGACTCGCACGCGTCTTCGCCCGTCAGCCCATGACCGATCCGCCGATCACGGCGCTGTGCCGCGCCTACGAGATCACCGCCACCGTCGCCCCGACCGAGCGCGAGCAGGTGCTGCTCTACCAACGCGTCCGGGCGGAGACGCAACGGCTACGTCCAGGACCGAACTGGCGGCAGGCGTTCGGGACAGACGAGCTCGTGGCGATGCTCGCCGCTCGTATGGGAGTCTCGCCGACGCGCGACGACCGGCCTGAGATCGCCGTGGTGGCCATCAGCTCGGTCGCGTCG
>JAYUAM010000989.1:0-15108 GCA_043741295.1 Acidimicrobiia bacterium | reverse complement strand
CGGCGGCTAGCGCCGAGCAGAGCTAGCCCCGGCGGAGCAGAGCGTCAGGTCACGCGCACGAGGCGCAGGACGTCGGTGGCGCCGCCGCCGGACTGGTCGGGCGCACCGGCAAGCACGGCGACGAGCTCGCCAGCTACGACGAGGCCGCTCCTCACGGCCGCCTCGATGGCGCACCACACCATCTGGTCGGTGGAGGTGTACTCCTCCACCTTCTGCGGCACAACGCCCCACGACATCGCCATCGCGCGCACGGTCGTGTCCGACGGGCTCATGCCGATGAGGCGCGGCAGCGGGCGGTAGCGCGCCATCGCCCGCGCCGTCGCTCCCGACCGTGTGCAGCAGATGATCGCATCGGCTCCGGCGTCGGTGGCGGCCAGCCACGCCGCATGCGTGAGCGCCTGGGTGATCTGCGCCGCCTGCGTCAGCGCCGAGCCCCGCTGGACGCGTCCGAGCCGGGCTGCCCACTGGGGGTAGTTCGCCTCCGCCTCGGCCCGCTCGGCGATGCGCGCCATCGTCGCCACGACCAGATGTGGGTCGTGCCCGATCGCCGTCTCGGCCGAGAGCATCACGGCGTCGGTGCCGTCGAACACGGCGTTGGCGACGTCGGACACCTCGGCGCGAGTCGGCGCCGCCGCCGTGATCATGCTCTCGAGCATCTGCGTCGCCGTGATGACCGGCACACCGGCCTCGACGCAGGCCCGGATGATCTGCTTCTGCAGGTGCGGCACGTCCTCCAACGGGCACTCGATCCCGAGGTCGCCGCGCGCCACCATCACGGCGTCGGCGACGAGCAGGATGCGGTCGAGGTCGACGATCGCCGGGGCCGTCTCGATCTTGGCGACGAGGCCCACGGGCCGACCACGCAGCGCCTTGCGCACGACGCTCAGGTCGTCAGCCGACCGCACGAACGAGACGGCCACGAAGTCGGCGCCGGCATCGGCCATCACCTCGAGCAGTTCCAGGTCCTCGTCGGTAGGCGCTCTCAGCCGTAGCCGTTCGGCGGGTATGTGCACGCCCGGTCGACCCTGCGCCCGCCCGCCCGTGATCACCTTGGCCACGACGCATGCCGTCTCGACCTCGTCGACCTGCAGCGTGATCGACCCATCGCCGAGGATGACCGTGTCGGCGACGTGGAGATCGTTCACCAGCGTCGGGTAGTCGACGCTGATGTCCTGCGCGGTGCACGGCGCGTGCCCCGGTACCAGCCGCACGAGCGATCCTTCGGCGAGGAACGCGCCGCCATCGGGAAACACACCCGAGCGCACCTTCGGGCCGGGCAGATCGGCGAGCACGGCGACGTGACGGCCGACTCGCGCAGCCGACGCCCGCACGCTCGCCAGCCGCTCGACGTGATCGGCCGGGGTCGAGTGCGAAAGGTTCAGGCGAACGACGTCGACCCCGGCGCGCAGCAGCGAATCGAGTGTCTTAGGATCTGACGACGCCGGACCGAGTGTGGCGACGATCTTTGTGCGGCGGGCCATGGCCCTTACTCTCGCATCTCGATGGAGCTGCTACTGATCCGCCACGGCCGGCCCGTGCGGCGCGAGAACACCGATGGTCCGGCCGACCCCGGGCTCGACGACGCCGGTGCCGACCAGGCGACCCGCCTGGCCGACTACCTGTCCGCGGAGCCCCTCGAGGCGGTCTACACCAGCCCGATGGCCCGCGCCCGACAGACGGCCGAGCCGCTCGCCCGTGCCTTCCGCCTGGAGATGGTCGTCGAGGACGACCTCGCCGAGTACGACCGCCTCGCCGACACCTACATCCCGCTGGAGGAGTTGAAGGCCGCCGGAGACCCGCGCTATCGCCAGCTCCTGAGCGGCCAACAGGAGCTGGGCGACGAGACGCCGGACGAGTTCGCGGCCCGGGTGGTCGCCGGCGTCGAGCGACTCGTCCTCGCCAACCCGGGCCGCCAGATCGCCGCGGTCTGCCACGGTGGGGTCATCAACGCCTACCTCGCGCACGTGCTCGGGATCGGACTCGGATCCGAGCGCGGCTTCTTCTTTCCCAACTACACGAGCGTCCACCGCGTCGTGGCCGCCCGCAGCGGCGAACGCTCGCTGGCGTCGCTGAACGAGATCTCCCATCTGCGTGGCACCGGCGCCCGCGCCGGCCTGCTGGACTGAGCGCCGCGCTCCGCTCCGCTCCGAAAGGGTTGATGACCGTGCCCGATGACCCGCCGACCACCGCGCCGTCGACCACGGCCCCGGTCCCCACCGCGCCCGGGGTGGCGTCGTTCGACGCGCTGCTCGCCTTTCTGCACGCGTCGCCGTCGCCGTATCACGCGGTGGGCAATGTGGCGGCCCGCCTCGACGCCGCCGGGTTCACCGCGGTCGACGCCGCGGCATCGTGGGCGACGCTGCCCGAGGCTGCCTACGTGGCAAGCGGTGGCTTGCTCGTCGCCTGGCGGCGACCGCGCGGACTGGTCGCCCACGCTCCGTTCCGCGTGATCGGCGCCCACACCGACTCGCCGAACCTGCGCCTCAAGCCGCGACCCGACACGGGATCCGCCGGCTGGCGTCAGCTGGCGGTCGAGATCTACGGCGGCGCGCTGGCGAACTCGTGGCTCGACCGCGACCTCGGGGTGTCGGGTCGTGTCGTGCTCGCCGATGGCTCCGTGCGACTGGTGAACGTCTCGACGCCCGTCGCTCGGGTGCCGCAGCTCGCCATCCACCTCGACCGCGAGATCGGCGAGCGCGGGCTGCTCCTCGACAAGCAGGTGCACCTCACACCGATCTGGGGTCTCGGCAACGCGACCGAGGGCGAGTTCGTGTCGTGGCTCGCGGCGACCGGTGGCTTCGACGCCCGCTCGGTGCGCGCGTGGGATCTCATGCTCCACGACCTCACGCCCCCGGCGCGCCTCGGCGGTGCCGGCGAGCTGCTCGCCTCGGCGCGCCTCGACAACCTCTGCTCGACCTGGTGCGCGATCGAGTCGCTGGCGGGCGCACCGGCGGCCGACGTCGCCCAGGTCGTGTGCCTGTTCGACCACGAGGAGGTCGGGTCGGCGACGAGCACGGGTGCCGGCGGGCCGGCACTCGAACAGCTCGTCGACCGCCTCGTGCACGGTGCCGGCGGCCGGCCGGACGAGCGGGCCCGCGCGCTGGCCGCCTCGTACTGCATCTCGGCCGACATGGCCCACGCCGTGCACCCGAACTACCCGGAGCGTCACGACCCCGGCCACCGCCCGCTGCCGAACCGTGGTCCGGTGCTGAAGGTGAACGCCAACCAGCGCTACGCCACCGACGCGCTGACGGCGGCGATGTTCGTCGACTGCTGCGAACGCGCCGGCGTGCCGCACCAGGTCTTCGTGTCGCGCAACAACATGCCGTGCGGGTCGACGATCGGGCCGATCACGGCCACGCGCCTCGGCATCGCCACGGTCGACGTCGGCTGCGCCCAGCTGTCGATGCACTCGGCGCGCGAGCTGTGCGGGGCCGACGATCCCGCGTTCCTGGTGCGGGCGTTCAACCGGTTCTATGCCGGCTGAACCGGGCCGGCTGACCGGGCCGGCTGGCCGGGCCGGGCCGGCTGACCGCGGCCTTACGTCGTGTAGTCGGCGTTGATGCGCACGTAGCCGTCGGACAGATCGCAACCCCACACCGTCCATCGACCGGCGCCGATCCCGAGCGACACGTTGATCGTCACCGTGTCACCGGCCATGTACGTGGCGAGCTGCGCGAGCCCTTCGGCGTCGAGTGCCGTGGGGTACACCTGCTGCGGACCGAAGGCAATGGTCACCCGCTCCTGGTCGATGTCGGCGTCGTTTCCCTTGCCGACCGCCATCGCGACCCGGCCCCAGTTCGGGTCGGCGCCGTGCACGGCGGTCTTCACCAGCGGCGAGTTCACGATCGCCTTCGCCACCCGCTTGGCCTGGACGTCGTCGCGTGCACCGTCGACCGTCACCTCGAGCAGCTTCGTTGCGCCCTCACCGTCACGCGCCACCATCTTGGTGAGCGCGAGCGCCACCTCGCCGAGGGCGCTCTCGAACGCGTCGAGCGCCACCGCGCCAGCGTCGCCGCTGGCGAGGATAGCCGCCGTGTCGGAAGTCGAGGTGTCCGTGTCCACGCTCACCGAGTTGAACGTCCGGTCGATCACCCGTCGGAACACGGCGTCGAGCGTCGCAGCGTCGACCGCAGCGTCGGTGAAGAAGAGCGTGATGAGCGTGGCCATGTCAGGTTCGATCATGCCGACGCCCTTGGCGATGCCGACGACCCGCGCGGCACTGCCGGCCACCGTCGCCTCGGCGACCTTCGGGTGGGTGTCGGTGGTCATGATGCCAGTCGCGGCGGCGAGCGCATCGTCACCGGTCGGAGCCTGCAGGCCGGCCAGGTGGGCGCGCACGCGGTCCATCGGGTACTGACGGCCGATCACGCCGGTGGAGGCGATGAGCACGTCAGTCGCCGCGCAGCCGAGCGCGGCAGCGACCCCCGCGACGATCTCCCGGGCGTTGGCCAGACCCTCGGCGCCGGTGGCGACGTTGGCGTTCTTCGAGAGCACGACGAACGCCTGCGACAGCCCGCTCGCCGCGTGCTCGCGGGACAGCAGCACGCTGCATCCGGCGAAGCGGCTCTGGGTGAACACCGCGGCCGCGGGCAGCGGGCGATCGGCGGCCACGAGCACGAAGTCGGCTGTCGTGTCTTTGATCCCGATGTTCGCCACGTCCGCCCGGAACCCGCGGGGCAGGCGCACCGCGGGTCCCGCCGTCGCCGCATCATCGGCCGGCGCCGCGTCACGGGCGGACATCACGCGCCGGCCCTGATCTGGGCCAGGTCGAACAGCCGTTGCAGCTGATCGTGGAGCTGCTCGCTGACCTGGGTGCGCGTCGTCTTCGTGATGCGACCGGAGTCGCTCGTCGGCACCACGATCGGCACGCCGACAATGACGTGGACCTTGCGCGGATAGATCATCTTCTTGCCCCTCGGCATCACCCGTTCCGACCCGCCGATGCCGACGGGCACGATCGGCACAGCGGTCTTCATCGCGATGTACGCCGCGCCGTCCTTCAGCGGTTGCACGATCGGGCCGCTCTTGCGCTCGCCCTCGGGGAAGAGCACGAGCGGCTCGCCAGCACGGAGCACCTCCATGCAGCGCTCCAGTGCTTCGCGGTCGGCGACGTCACGGCTCACCGGGAATCCACCCAGAGCGGACAGCACTCTTCCCGCCGCCGGGTGCTTCCACAACGAGTCCTTGCCCATGTACCGCATGCGCCGCCGCGTGGCGACCGCGGCGATGAGGATGTCCATGTTCGAACGGTGGACGGGTGCGAGCAGGAACGGGCCCTCGGCGGGGACGTGCTCAAGACCCTCGACGGTGAGCCGCATGTACAGCCGGCAGAACCCGACCGACAGGCCGCGCCCGAGCTGGTAGAACGCCCGTGAGGCCCAGCTGGCGCTGGCGAGCTTGGTGTCGACCTTCGTCATGAGTGCTCCCTCGATTGTTGGCGGCGCAGGGATTCGAGCACGTCCCAGAAACTCGGGAACGTCTTGGCGACGCATCCGGGGTCAGCAATCTCTATGCCCGGGGCGACCAGCCCCGCAATGGCGAAGCTCATCGCCATGCGGTGGTCGTCGTAGGTCTGCACGACACCGGGCAGCAGGTACGGCGCCTGGGCGCGGGGACGGACCACGAAGCCGTCGGGCTCCTCCTGGGCGTCGACACCGAGGCGGCGGAGCTCGGTGACGACCGCGTCGATGCGATCGGTCTCCTTCGCCCGGATGAAGCCGATGCCGCGCACCCGGGTCGGGCCGTCGGCGAACGCGGCGACGACCGCAAGCGTGGGCGCGGTGTCCGAGAAGTCGGCGAGGTCGACATCGACGCCTCGCAGCCGGCCCGAGCCGATCACCTCGGTGGCATCGATTCCGTAGACGACGCGGGCGCCCATCTGTTCGAGCACGTCGACGAAGGCGAGGTCGCCCTGCACGGTGTTTCGTCCGAGCCCCGGCACGCGCACACGGCCACCGCGGATCGCTGCGGCAGCGAACGCGTACGAGGCCGCCGACGCGTCCGGTTCGATCCGCACGTCCCGCCCGACGTAGCCGCCCGAGCGGACGCGGAACGTCGAGGCGTCGACGACATCGACGACGCCGCCGAATTGGGCCATCACGGCAATGGTGAGGTCGAGGTACGGGCGGGACACGAGCGCCGTGGTGAGTTCGAGTCGCAGTCCGTTGGCGAGCATCGGCCCGATCATCAACAGACCCGAGACGAACTGACTCGAGACGTCGCCGGGGAGCCGCACGTGGTCGCCGGTCAGCGGTCCGCGCAGGCGCACGGGCAGGAAGCCGGCGGCGGCGACCGACTCGACGCTGGCCCCGAGCGCGACCAGCGCGTCGAGGCCCGGACCCATCGGGCGGGAGCGCAGCTGCGCGCTGCCGTCGAGCACGATCTCGCGACCGGACAGGCACGCGTACGGTGCGACGAACCGTGCGGTCGTGCCCGACTGACGGGCGTCGACGACGACCTGGTGCCCCGACGAGCCGGCCGCCACGTCCACGCGGGCCGGCCGGCGGGCGGGCGACACGACGAGCGCGCCGCCGGCCGCGCCCGACTCTTCGTGGATGTCCACGCCGAGCCGACCGAGCACGTCGATCATCGCCGCGGTGTCGTCGGCGGCCAGCGCGCCGCGCAGCACCGAAGTGCCGCGTGCGAGCGCGGCGACGAGCAGGGCGCGGTTGGTGGCGCTCTTCGAGCCGGGCATCTCGACCGTGGCATCGAGCGGCCCACCGAGTGGTCGCACCGGGTACGGATCGGGGAGCATGCCGGCCGTCATTCGAGCCGTTGAACGCTGGGACGGAAGCCACGGGCGAGCAGCCCGCCGCGGAACAGATCGCCGTCGCTCAGAGCGATGAGTGCGATGAGCACGCCCTTGTCGCCCTCGGCCGAGTGGGCCACCTCGAAGTCGAACACGTTGACGCCCAGCTCGGCGGCGAGCGTGAACACCTCGGCGGCGGCGCCGGGACGGTCCGGGATCGGGATCCGGACTTCGGCGAGGTCGGCCGGGCGGCCGCCGCGCGTCGGCAGGTTGGCGCGCGCCGATCGGGCGCGCGTGAGCAGCGTCAGCAGCGCCTCGCGATCAGAACGGGCGACGATGTCGCGCACCGAAGCGAGGCCGGCGATCAACCCGTCGAGTCCGACGACGATGGCGTCACGGTTCGTCGCGCAGATGTCGGGCCAGATCGCCGGGTGCCCTGACGCGATGCGCGTCATGTCGCGGAACCCGCCGGCGGCCAGGCGCAGCAGCGCGGCGTGCTCGTCGGCCCGGCTGTCGGCCAGGGCCATGAGCGTGGCCGCCGTCAGGTGGGGCACGTGGCTCACCACCGCGACGAGCGCGTCGTGTCGGTCGGGCGGCAGGGCGATGACGTCGGCCCCGAGCGACTGCACCACCGACGCAACCTGCCCGAGCGTGTCGTCCGGCGTGCGGGCCGTGGGCGTGAGAACCCACACGGCGCCCGTGAACATCTCGGCGTCAGCCCCTTCGATGCCCTCGAGCTCGCTGCCGGCCATCGGATGGCCTCCGAGGTACCGGGCGTCATCTACGGCCGCGGCGAGACTCGCCTTCACGCTACCGACGTCGGTCACGAGACCCGTGGTGTTGGCCAAGGCGTGGCGCACCGCGTCGGGCAGCGCGAGAACGGGCGCGGCGACGAACGTGATCTCGGCCGCCTCGTCGAGTCCGGCCGAGTCGATCGCACCGACCTGACGGGCGCGAGCGACGTGGGTCGGGTCGGGATCGTACCCCGCCACCGTCCAACCGCGTGCCCGCAACGCCTTGCCGATCGAGCCGCCGATCAGCCCGAGACCGCTGACGTTGGCGCGCCGGGCGACGCCGTTCACGCCGTCACGTCACGGTGCACGAGGTCGGGCCGCAGGACGACGGCCCCCTCGAGGAACACGTGCTCGATCTCGGTCTTGGCGAGGCCGGTCTCGACGTGGAACAGCAGTCGCACGCAGCGGGCGAGACCACCCTCGATCGCGAGCTCGCGGGCGCCCATGATGGCGACGTCGTGCAGCCCCCAGCGCCGGGCCGCAGTGGCCGGATGGGCGGAGTGCAGGTCGTCGGTGGCGGTGACGAGCAGGCTGATCACCTGCTCCGGCTCGACGGCATTGCGGGCGAAGACGGCACCGACCAGCGCCTGCACGCGGGACGCGATCTGCTCGGGCGTGTCCTCGTCCACGGTCGTCGCGGCCCGGATCGCTCGAACTGGCACGAGGGGCGAGCGTACCGCGTCGGCTCCGCAGCTGCCGGAGACGATGCCGACGGCTTCAGCCAGCGTCGTCGATGCCGACGGCGGCTCGCAGCGCCCGCAACTCCGGTGGACGCAACTCACGCCACTCGCCGGGCACGAGTCCGCGGTCGTCGATCGGCCCGATCCGTACGCGGCGCAGCGCGCGCACCGGATGACCGACGGCTTCGCACATCCGGCGCACCTGGCGATTGCGTCCTTCGTGGACCACGACCGTGAGGCGGCTCGGTCCGACCCGCTCGATGTCGGCCGGCGAGGTCGGGCCGTCGTCGAGGTCCACGCCGTAGCGGAGCTCGTCGAGCGCGTCATCGTCGGGTTCGCCGACGACGTCGACGAGGTACTCCTTCTCGACGCCGTAGCTCGGGTGCGTGATGCGATGGGTGATGCTCCCGTCGTTGGTCAGCAGGAGCAGGCCCTCGGTGTCGGCGTCCAGGCGCCCAACCGGGAAGACACGCGGTTCAGGCGGCACGAGACCGACCACGACGGGTCGGCCCCGGTCGTCGCGCGCCGACGACAGGATGCCGAGCGGCTTGTCGAGCAGGTAGTAGACGAGTGGCGCCTGGTCGACCAGCGTCCGACCTTCCACGACGATGTGATCGACCTCCGGCCGGACGCGCCGGCCGAGGACGGCGACCTCGCCGTTGACGGTCACGAGCCCGGCGGCGAGCAGCTCCTCGCACTGCCGGCGGCTGCCGTAGCCGCGCCCGGCGAGCAGCTTCTGCAGCCGCTCGCCCTCGTCAGCCGCGAGCGCGGCCTGCTGCTCCCACAGCGGCGGTTCGAGACCCGGGCGCGGCGGCCGGCCCACCGGCGCCATCAATCCACCGGGTCGACGGCCGGCTCGACCTGGCCAGCCGGGTCGAAGGCCGGCTCGACCGCGTCCACCGGCTCGACCTGGTCGGCCGGCTCGACCGCGTCAGCCGGCTCGACCGCGTCGAACGGCGGGGCGGTCGACGCTGGCGGCTCGACCGGGGTCGCGCGCAGGCCGTGTTCGAGCGCCTCGACGACATCGGCACCGGGCACGTATGCGGCGAGCGGCGGCAGGTCGGCGAGCGACGGAAGGCCCAGCTTCTCCAGGAAGAATGGCGTCGTGCCCCACAGCACGGCCTGGCCCGGTCCGGGATCGCGACCGATCTGGTCGACGTAGCCGCGGGTCTGCAACGTCCGCAGGACGCCGTCGGGGTCGACCCCGCGGATCGATCCCACCTGGGCGCGGGAGATCGGCTGCTTGTAGGCGACGATGGCCAGAGTCTCCAACGCTGCCGCCGACAGCCGCGCGCTCTGCCCTTCGAGGACGTAACGCTCGACGTACGGCGCCAGATCGGGGTGGCTCTGGTACCGCCAACCACCGGCGACCTTGACGAGTTCGAATCCGGCGCCCGCCTGCTCATATGCCGAAGCGAGGCTGCGGCACAGGCCCTCCACCGCGGGCACCGGGAGATCGAGGAGCTGGGCGAGCACAGTCGGCTCGACGGGTTCGGCCGCGACCATGACCACGGCCTCGATCACGCGGACAGCATCGGGGTTCAACGGCCCACCGCCGGTGTCGGTGGAGGTGTCGGTGGAGGTCGCGGTCCTCTCGTCGGTCTGCATGTCGTCGGTCTGCATGTCGTCCATGTCGCGGTCGTCCATCATCCCTCGTAGGCGTCGATCGCCATCGCCGGGTCGATGTCGTCGGAGAGGCCGAGCCACGACACCTCGATGTCGCCGAACGTGATCGTCTGTGCGAGGTCGATGGCGCCCTGCTTGTACAGCTCGAGCAGGGCGAGAAACCGCACGATCACCTCGACGCGGTCCACCAGCCCGCTGGTGAGCCGGCGGAACGATATCCGCCCGACCCGGGGCAGCTCGTCGACCAGTTCGGCGACGGCGTCGCCGACGGTGAACCGGATCGGGTTCACGTGGTCGAGCAGCACATGCGCCACGGGCCTCGGCGCCGTCGCCCGCAGAAATGCGTCGCGCAACCGGGTCGGGCGCAACCCTTCGAGGGGGTCGGGCGCCAGTTCGAGGTACCGCTCGTCCAGGCCCGCAACCCTCGGGAAGGATCGCGCCGCGCCGTCCGCAAGGTGGGCGAGGGCGCCGGCCACATCCTTGAACGTCTTGCATTCGAGCAGCCGCGACAACAACAGGTCGCGCTCCTCCCAGAGCGCCAGCTCCTCGTCGAGGTCGATGTCCTCACGACCGGGCAGCAACCGCCGAGCCTTCAGCTCGACGAGGGTCGAGGCGATGAGCAGGAACTCAGTGGCGAGCTCGAGGTCGAGGTTCTCCAGCGCTCGCAGCTGGACGAGGTAGGCGTCCACGATGGCGGCCAGCGAGACCTCGTAGAGGTCGACCTTCTCCTGCAGGATGAGGTGCAGCAGCAGGTCGAACGGTCCCTCGAAGACGGGGGTCGAGACCTCGTATGGCACGGTCGGCGAGCCTACTCGGTGGGCGTCGCGGGCCGACGGGGGGCGTGAAGTCATCGGCGCCATGCGGGCGCGGGCTACTACCCTCACCGCCGTGACCCGCGTCCTGTCCTGCATTCAACCGACCGGCGAGGTTCACCTCGGCAACTACCTCGGCGCCCTCATCCACTGGGTACCGGGCCAGCACGAGGCGGACGTGTTCCACGGCGTCGTCGACCTCCACTCGATGACGGTCATCGATGAGCCGGCGGTCATCGGCGAGCAGACCCTGAAGCTGGCGGCGATGCTCTTCGCCATCGGCCTCGACCCCGATCACGCGACCGTTTTCGTGCAGAGCCACGTCCCCGAGCACGCCCAGCTCGCGTGGCTGATGGAGTGCACGGTCAGCTTCGGCGAGCTGTCGCGCATGACGCAGTTCAAGGACAAGACGGCGAAGCGCGAGGGCGAGTTCATCTCGGCCGGGCTGTTCACCTACCCGGCGCTGATGGCTGCCGACATCCTGCTGTACGACACCGACGAGGTGCCGGTCGGCGACGACCAGCGCCAGCACATCGAGATCACCCGCGACGTTGCGGTGCGCTACAACAGCCGCTTCGGCGAGACGTTCGTCGTGCCGAAGGCGGTGATCCCCAAGTCCGGGGCGCGGGTGATGGACCTCCAGGACCCGACGAGCAAGATGTCGAAGTCCTCGTCGAGCGAAGCAGGCATCGTCTATCTGCTCGACGACCCGGCACTCGTGCTCAAGAAGTTCAAACGCGCCGTCACCGACTCCGACAACGAGGTGCGGTTCGATCGCGACGCGAAGCCGGGCATCGCCAACCTGCTGGAGATCAACGCCGCAGCCACCGGACGCACCCCCGACGAAGTCGCCGCGCGGTACACGCAGTACGGCGCGTTGAAGTCCGATACCGGCGAGGCCGTCGTCGAGCTGCTCCGCCCCATCCAGGCACGCTACGCGGAGCTGATGGGCGATCGGGGCGAACTCGCCCACCGACTGCGGGTGGGCGCCGGCAAGGCCCGCGCCGTCTCCACCGTGACGCTGGAACGCGCCTACCGCAACGCCGGACTACTCGTTCCGTAGGGCCGCCATCCCTCGGCCCGATGGCTGGACCGGCTACACAATTGCCGTGTCCACGCCTCCCCCGCCTCCGCCCCCGTACGGCCCCGGCGATGGTCAGCCGCGGTGGCCGGCGACCGGACAGCCGCCGACGTACGGCTCGTCGGCCGCACCCACGCCACCGCCGGCCTACCCGGGCGCGGCCGGTCCCGCGTACGGCGCGCAGAACCCGTTCGAGAGCCGCGGCACCACGATCCTCGTGCTCGGCATCCTCAGCCTCGTGTTCCTCCTGTGCTGTGTGGGCGGCGTGCTCGGCATCATCGGCTGGGTGCTCGGGCATCAGCTGAAGAAGGAGGCGGCCAGCGCCGGCTGGCCCGAACCCGGCAACGCCAAGGCCGGGCGGGTGTGTTCCATCATCGGGACGTCGCTGTTCGCGAGCGGACTGGTCGTCTATGTGTTCGCGTTGATCGCCCGTAGCGCATCCACGAACTGAGCATCAGTCGTCGTCGGCCGCCTTCAGCGCGTCGGCAACCATGGGGGGCAGTGTCCAGGATGCCGGCGCGAGATGGTGCTCACGCGCCCACGCGATGGTCAACGAGTCGGAACCGGCGGAGGTGAGCATCGCCGCCCCGAGCTCGTCGTGGCGGCGGTAGCGGGCGAAGCGGCCGTCACCGTCGCGCCGGTCGACCAGCGTCGCCGCCACCCGGGCGAACGTGCCGAGCCCAGCGTCGAGCTTGCCCACATCGTGGAGCAGCGCCGCCGCCAGCACCGGCCGCGTCGCGTCGGCTCCGAGGCGTCGCACCACGTCGCGCCCGACCCCGACGGCATGGCGGCGGTCCGGGTTCGACATCTTGTCCCAGAGCGCCTGCTCGCCGGGCAGGAGTTGGGTGGAAGCCCATGCCTCCTCGACGACCGCCGGTGGGCGAGGCGAGAGCGAGCCGGCGAACCGGCGGATGAGATGGACCCACTCCTT
Source organism: Acidimicrobiia bacterium (assembly GCA_043741295.1). GTDB lineage: Bacteria > Actinomycetota > Acidimicrobiia > Acidimicrobiales > Ilumatobacteraceae > JAYUAM01. The sequence goes on along the minus strand of JAYUAM010000989.1, from coordinate 2,433 downwards.
GGCGCTCGACATCGGCCGCACGATACCGGGCGCTATCCGCGCCGGGACTGCGCCCGCGGGTGGGCCGCCACGTACACGGCGCGCAGGCGCTCGGTGGACACCTTCGTGTAGACCTGCGTGGTCGAGACCGAAGCATGTCCAAGTAGTTCCTGCACGATGCGGATGTCGGCGCCGTGGTCGAGCATGTGGGTGGCGCAGCAGTGGCGAAGCACGTGCGGCGTGAGCCGGTCGCCGAGGCCGACGCGGTCGCCGTACGTGCGCACGATCGCCCACGCCGCCTGACGCGACAACCGACCTCCGCGACGGTTCAGGAAGACGGCCTCGGCATCGCCGCGGCGGGCCCACTGCGTCGGCACGAACGCCTCCCGGCCTTCGTCGAGCCAGGCGGCGAGCGCCGCGCGGGCCACCCGACCGACCGGCACGATGCGCTCCTTGGCCCCTTTGCCGAGCACGCGGCCGACGCCGGCCTCAAGGTCGACGTCACCGAACGAGAGCCCACACAGCTCGCTGATCCGCATGCCGGTGCCGTAGAGCACTTCGAGGATTGCCCGATCGCGCCGATGGACGGGATCGTCACCGATGACGGCGTCGAGCAGGGAGCCGACCTCGGCCTCGCTCAGGGCCTTCGGCAGACCGGCCGGCGTGCGCGGTGCAGCGACCTCGGCCGCGGGGTCGACGGTCGCCCGGCCGTCGTCGACCCGGAAGCGGTGGAAGGTGCGTACCGTGACCATCGCCCGGGCCACCGACGTCGCCGCCCGACCAGACGCCCGCAGCGCGGCGACGTAGCGCTCGATGTCGGACTCGGACACCTCGTCGAGCGGGCGGTGCTGCGCGGCGAGCCAGGCGGCGTACTGGCCGAGGTCGCGTCGGTAGGCGGCGAGTGTGTTCGCCGACCGACCCCGCTCCACCGCCAGCCAGCTGAGGAACTCCTCGGCATCGAGCGGGAGCACCACCTTGGGCGGGCGGCCGGCGTTCAGCGGCGTTCGAGCCAGCGCTCGGTGAGCAGCAGTCCGAGAGCCGTCTTGGCGTCGGTGATCAGGCCGGCGGCCACCTGCTCGAGCGCGTCATGGAGGGGAACGACGAGCGTCGTCATCGCCGCCTCCTCCGGGCCTTTGCGGTCGTCGCCGACGTGTCGCAGACCGGTCGCCACGAAGACGTGTGTCGTCGAATCGGTCATGCCGACGGATGGATGGAAGCAGGTCAGCAGTTCGACGTCGTCGGCCTCGTAGCCGACCTCCTCGCCGAGCTCGCGCCGGGCGGTGACGACCGGTTCCTCGCCCTCCACGTCACGCATGCCGGCCGGGATCTCGACGACCTCGGCGCCGATGGCCGGGCGGAACTGACGCACGAGGATCACCGACCAATCCAGCGAACTCGACGTCCGGAGCAGCGGGACGACGGCCACGGCCCCGGGCGAGCGGACGATGTCGCGCTGGAACGGAACGCCGTCGGGACCGGCGAAGTCGGCGACGACCACGCGCCAGATGTGGCCCTGATGGACGAGACGTTCCCCGAGGTGGCGGAACCCGCTCACGTGCCCGAAGCGGGCTGCGAGTGTTCGCGATGGGCCGCCGCGCCGTAGGACCCGTGATCGCCGTTGCCATTGCCGTGATCACCGTTGGTGGCGGCGCGCGCGAGGGGGTCGGCCGCAGTGTCGGTAGGCGGTTGCAGGGCGAGATGCGGGTTGCGGCCCTCGCGCCGTTCGAGCGCCGCGGCGACGAGGTCGCGGAACAGCGGATGCGGGCGGTCGGGGCGGCTCTTGAACTCGGGGTGGGCCTGCGTGCCGACCCAGAACGGGTGGTCGGCGAGCTCCACGAACTCGACGAGACGCTTGTCGGGCGACTGGCCCGAGCACACGAAGCCGGCCGCCTCGAAGCGGCTGCGGTAGGCCGAGTTGAACTCGTAGCGGTGACGGTGCCGCTCGGACACCACGGGCTCGCCGTACGCCTCGTACACCTTCGTGCCCGGCGCGAGCACGGCGTAGTACGCGCCGAGACGCATCGTGCCGCCCATGTCGGTGACATCACGCTGGGTCGACATCAGATCGATGACCGGGTGCGGGGACGACGGGTCGACCTCGGTGGAGTTCGCACCGGCCAGCCCGAGCACGTTGCGGGCGAAGTCGATCGTCATCATCTGCAGCCCGAGGCACAACCCGAGGCAGGGCACGAGGTGCTCGCGCGAGAAGCGGGCGGCGGCGATCTTGCCCTCGATGCCGCGCTCGCCGAACCCACCGGGGATCACCATGCCGTCGAGGTGACCGAGGCGTCCGTCAGCGAGAAGACCCTCCACTTCTTCGGCCTGCACCCAGTCGACCGTGACCTTGGCGCCGTGGTGGAAGCCGGCGTGCTTCAGGCTCTCGACCACCGAGAGGTAGGCGTCGGGCAGGCTGATGTACTTGCCGATGAGGCCGATGCGCACCTCGCGGTCGGC
>JAYUAM010000988.1:0-2865 GCA_043741295.1 Acidimicrobiia bacterium | reverse complement strand
CGAGGGGGAGAACCTCCGCACGTCGGGTGATCGGCCACGTCCCGGGCTGAACCCGTCGTCCGGGTGCCGGCCGCGACGCACGCTTGCGTCGTGGTCGGCACTCACCAACGGGCCGCGCTCAGCGGGCGACGCTCGCCGCCGACAGGACCCACGGCGTCGTCCATGGGGCGATCGCCAGGCAGTCGGGATCGAACGAGTCGACGAGCTCGGCCGCCGTCGTCACCTGCTCCCCGACCGCGAGCAGCCCGAGGCTCGCGGCGAGCATCGACAGCACCGTCGCCGGCCCTTCACCCCGGGCGCGCCGATCGGCCAGCGTCACCGCGCCATCGCGCTTGGCGAGGCGGGATCCGTCGGGCGCGAGCACGAGTGGAACGTGGGCGTAGGCCGGTACCGACAGGCCCAGCGCGCCGGCAAGGTGGGCCTGCCGAGGTGTCGACGACAGCAGGTCGTCGCCGCGCACCACCTCCTCCACGTCCTGCGCCGCGTCGTCGACGACGACGGCGAGGTTGTAGGCGTACGCGCCGTCGTTGCGCCGAAGGACGACGTCGTCCACGACACCGGTGAACGATCCTGGTCGACACCACGGCGAGCCATCGCCGTCAGCCGGGTCGCCGCCGCCGAGCAGCCGATCAAGGACGGACACGGACGCGTTGTCGGAGCGCAGCCGTAGGGCCGGGCGACGGCCACTCTCTCGGCGCGCCCGACGTTCGGTGGCGGTGAGGGCGCGGCACGTGCCGGGATAGGCGCCGTCGGGCGCCGCTTGGTCGCCGGTGAAGCCCCCTCCGTTCGGCGCCGACGCGGCCGACTGGATCTCTCGCCGCGTGCAGTAGCACTCGTACACGAGCCCGCGGTCGGCGAGGCCGGCGATGGCGGCGGCGTAGCGCTCGTCACGGTCGGACTGGCGAACGACCGGCCCGTCCCAGTCGAGCCCGAGCGCGGCGAGGTCGGCGAGCTGGCCAGCCTCGTGTTCCGGCCGGGCCACGGCCGCGTCGAGGTCCTCCATCCGCACGAGGAACTCGCTCCCGTCCGCGCGGGCGAAGAGCCAGGCGGCGAGCGCGGTGCGCAGGTTGCCGAGATGCAACGGGCCGGTCGGCGACGGGGCGAACCGGCCCCGCATCAGCGGGTCGTCGGCGCCCGGCGAGCCGTCGGGGTCGGCTTGGCGGTCTTGGTCGGCTTGGTCGGCTTGGGTGTCTTGGCCGGCAGAGCGGCAACATGGGCAAGGGCCCGCCCGACCCACGCTTCGGCCTTGCGGCGGTCGGCCGCGCCGCCGCGCCACGCGGCGGGCAGGCTCACATACCCACCCATCGGATGTGCGACCGGACCGAACGCCCCAGCGCCGGCGATGGCCGAGAGCTCGTTGCGGCCGGCGTCGTCGAGGCGGACCCCGACGCTCGGGCCGAACAGGCCGGCGAACATGTTCCCGTTCACGAACGCCCCGAGATTGCCGAACATCGCCTTCACCTCGACGCCGGGCGCGGCCGGGACGAGTTGACGGAAGAAGGCTCTGTCGGCGTCCGACGGCTTGGCGATCTCCATGCGCCGAGCGTAGGCCGCGTCGCCCCGGTCGATGCGCGTCCCATCCCGCCGCGGGCTCTGGTACAACGGCGGAGCGATGGGTGACGAGCGGCGATCGGCTGACGAACCGCCCGACGATGCCCGCCCCGGCCGCCGGCAAGCGTTGAACCGCCGCGCCCGACGGGCGCGCATCTTGGCGCGCTATGGGTCGCGTTGCGTGTGGTGCGGCCGGGAGGTCGGCATCGGTCTAGTGCCGGCGACCACGGAGCACGTCATCCCGCGCATGAAGGGAGGGCCGAGCTGGATCGAGAACGAGGTCGCAGCGTGCCGGCGCTGCAACGGTGAGCGCGGTCACCTGACGCTCGCCGAGTGGGCCGAGGAGTGCCGGCGCCGCGGCTGGCCCGTCGACATCGTCACCATCGTTCGCACCCTCGAGCAGCTCGAACGGGCGATCGCCGTCCGTGGCGGTCAGCGGCGGGCGCGGCCCTACCTCGCATCGCAGCTCCGTCGTCTGCGAAACCTCTGCACCGACTGACGTGCGAGGGGTCGTGCGCGGTGGAGCACTGGACCGTTCACGGTTCGCCGTACAGCTCGCGTTCGGTGGGCGTCGGGAAGCGCGAGCGCACGCGCACGTCGCCGATCCAGACGCTGAGCTCCTCGGCCCGCTCGGCGATCGCCCGCTCCGTCGCCTTCGGAACCTTCTCCAGCAGGCGGACGGCAACCCGTCCGTCCTTGCGGTGCGCCCACCCGCCGACGATGCGCCCGTCGACCCACACGGTCGGTCCGATGTTCCCCGAGTAGTCGAAGAGCGCGGCCCGGTGGCCACCGAGGTACCAGTCGCGGCCCTGCCAGCCCATCGGCGCCGGGTCGAGTGCGGGGAGCAGGGCGACCCACGGAGGCGCCGTCTCCACCGGGTCGACATCGTCCGGCAGCAGGTACGCCGTCGACTCATCGGCCAGGGTGACGGGCACGGCGTCGAGCGCGGTCAGCGCCGACCGCACGCGGCCGAGTGGCCATCCGGTCCACCACGCGAGGTCGGCTTCGGTGCCCGGGCCGTAGGCGCGCAGCCATCGGCCGACCAGCGCGGTGCTCGCCGCCGTCTTGTCGAGTACGGCGACGCCCGCCGGTAGCCACGCGGCCATCGAGGTCCAGCGGTACTGGCTCGACACCCACGTACCCTTCGGCTTTCCGCGGGCGATGCGGCCCTCGCCGGCGAGCACGAACAACGCGCGCGTCGACATCGAGATCACCGCGCCCCATGTCTTGCCCTCGCCCATGGACACCTTCGCGGCGAGCGTGGGCACCGCCTTCGACAGCTCAGCTCCGGTCGCCTGGCCGACCTTGGCGAGG
>JAYUAM010000987.1:0-2868 GCA_043741295.1 Acidimicrobiia bacterium | reverse complement strand
TGGTGCTCAGCTCGTCGAGGCCGTCGCCGTTCACGACCCACGCCGACACCGAGCCGTGGATGCGCAGCGACGCCAGCATCCGCTCGGCGAACGCCGGGTTGGCGACACCGATGAGCTGCCGGCGCACGCGGGCGGGGTTGGCCATCGGCCCGAGCAGGTTGAACACGGTCGGGATGCCGATCTCACGGCGCGACGGTGCGGCGAACCGGAACGCCGGGTGGTACCGCGCCGCGAGGCAGAACCCGATGCCCGCCCGCTCGACGCAGCGGGCGACGCCCTCGGGCGGCAGTTCGATCGCCACGCCCAGCTCTTCGAGCAGGTCGGCTGCACCGCACTGCGACGAGGCGGCGCGGGCACCGTGCTTGCACACCGGAACGCCAGCGCCAGCGACGACGATCGCCGAGATCGTCGAGACGTTGATCGAGTGCGAGCGATCGCCGCCCGTCCCGACGACATCCACCGCCCGCTCGAGGATCTCCGGCGCGAGTGGGACGATGGTGGCGGACGCGAGGACGGCGTCGAGCAGTCCGGAGATCTCCTCGGCGGTCTCGCCCTTGGCCCGCAGGGCGACGACGAAGGCGATCAGCTGGGCAGCGGTGGCGTCGCCGGCGAGCACGGTGGTCATCGCGGCGCGCGCCTCGGCGGCCGACAGATCGGTGCGGTCGAGCAACGCGGAGAGGATGGCGGGCCAGCCGCCGATGTCGTCGATGGCGCTCATGGGCGGCTCACGCTACTGCCCTGACCGGGAACGTCGCTCTGCCCGCGCAAGACCGTCCGCCGACCGCAACCCGATCGGCGGACTGGGCCGTGGCGTCAGGCTGTACGCCGTCGTTGACGGATGATCCGGCGCCGCTCGCGCTCGGTCGCCCCACCCCAGACGCCGTCCTTCTCGCGGAAGCTGAGCGCGTACTCGAGACAGGTGACCTTCACCTGGCACTCGGCGCACACGCGCTTGGCTGCCGACGCGTCGTCGTCGTCGTCGGGATAGAAGACCTGCGGATCGAGCCCCCGGCAGGCCCCCCGCTCGAGCCACGCCTTGTCCTCACGGACCTTGACGTGCTCTCGAACGTCCCTACCGGTGTCCCGATGTCCGTGCGAAACGAGCGCCGGACCTGTGCTTGTTCTGGTAGTCACCGCTGACCTCACGGTTGAACCGCCCCCCTTCGAAAGCGGACCGTAGCGCCGGCCGGCGGCCCTGCCTAGGGGCTTCACCGGGATTTTTCCCAGGCGCGAGGACGTTCGGTGCTACGTCGACCACGCAGGCCGGCGAACAGCTCCCGGATCGTGTCCGCGGCCCGGGAAACGGGCCGCCCGTCGGGCCGGGGCCCCGACTCTCCGTCCAGACGGCCGCAAACCGTAGGATCGTCAGGTGCCGCTGCCCCCGTTCAACCGCCACGACATGCTCGCCCGCCTGGCCGAGTCCACCGTCGACGTCATCGTGATCGGCGGGGGCATCACCGGCGTCGGCGTGGCCCTGGACGCCGCCACCCGCGGGCTGTCGGTCGCCCTCGTCGACAAGGGCGACCTCGCGTCGGGAACCTCGTCGAAGTCTTCGAAGCTCGCCCACGGCGGGCTCCGCTATCTGCAGCAGGGCGAGATCGGCCTGGTGTACGAGGCGTTGCACGAGCGCCAGCGGCTGTTGCGCAACGCCCCGCATCTCGTGCGCACCCTTCCGTTCCTCATCCCGGTGACGTCGAAGGGTGGCGTCGTCTCGCGCAAGATCGGGTGGGCGCTCGGCAAGGTCATGTGGATGTACGACCTCACCGGCGGTTTCCGAATCGGCAAGCTCCACAAGCGCATCGACCGCGACGAGGTCCTGCGCCATGCGCCGACAATGCCGGCCGAACGGCTCGCCTACGGCTTCGTCTACTACGACGCCACGGTTGACGATGCCCGCCTCGCCCTCGCCGTCGCCCGCACCGCGGCGGCCCACGGCGCGATCGTCGCAACGTACGCACCGGTCACGGCGATCGAGCCGGGCACGGCGAGCGCGCCAGCCGTGGTCACCGTCGCGCCGGCTGGCGGCGCACCGCTGCGCGTGTCGGCGCGCGTCGTCGTGAACGCGGCCGGGGTGTGGGCCGACGACGTGCGCGCCCTCGGAAGCGGCGTGCACGACGACACGATCCGACCGGCAAAGGGCATCCACCTCACGTTCGCGTGGGACAAGGTGCGCAACGACATCGCCCTCGTGATCCCGGTTCCCGGCGACAAGCGCAGCCTGTTCGTCGTGCCGTGGCTACCGAACGACGACGGCACGTTCCAGCTCACGTACGTCGGCACCACCGACACCGACTACGACGGACCGCTCGATGACCCGGTGTGCACGCCCGAGGACGTCGCCTACGTCATCAAGGCGTTGAACGCGTCGATCACCACGGGCGTCACGCTCGATGACATCGTGGGTTCGTGGGCCGGCCTGCGGCCGCTCGTTCGGAGCGCGTCGTCGGCACGCACCGCCGACCTGTCACGCGGCCATTCGATCACCACGTCACCCGAGGGCATCGTGTCCGTCGCCGGCGGCAAGCTCACCACCTACCGTCGGATGGCGGCGGACACGGTCGACGTCGTGATGCGCCGGCTCGGGCGGCGCGGCCGTTCGGTCACGTCGCGCACCGCCCTCGTGGGGGCCGATGGCGAGCGCGACCGCGACGCCGCGAACCAGCGCGTCGAGCGCGATCACCTGAGTGGCCGCTACGGCAACGAGGCACCCGCGGTGCAGGCGCTCATCACGGCCGACGCATCGTTGGGCGAACCGCTCGTGCCTGGGCTCCCGTACCTGCGGGCCGAGGCCGTGCACGCCGTGCGCCACGAGATGGCCACGACGTTGGCCGACGTCCTCGACCGCCGCACCCGGGCGCGGCTCCAGGC
>JAYUAM010000986.1:0-1028 GCA_043741295.1 Acidimicrobiia bacterium | reverse complement strand
GCAAGCCGCGCCCGATCGTCTCGAACCTCAACTACGTGCGGGGAGTCGACCGCGCCAACCTCGTCAAGGTGCGCATCGGCGAGGGCGGCGACGTGTGCTTCTTCACGAAGCTGACCACGCAACTCGTTGCCGACCTCGACGGCTACTTCACGCCGTCCGCCGTCTGACCGCCGTCAGGCCGAACGGGTGCGGCCGGGCGGCGACGCAGTCGTGAGGCCGAAGGCCCGGGCGGGCACGGACACCGGAGCGTCGGCCTCGTCGGGGGTCGACGCTCCACCCGACGCCGCGAGGAGTGCGGTCGGTGCCTGCGGCAACGGGCGGCGGCCCGACCGGCGCGGGTGCGTCGGTCGCTCGGCGCGCGGCTCGTGGGTCGACGACTCGACGACCGCACCGTGCTCTCGGTCGTGACGGCCGCGCATCGTCGGGCTGGACAGCACCTCGAACGCGGTGCGCAGGGCGTGCACCGTTGTCGCGGACCCGCCGGCGGCGGCCCGGTGAGCGGCAGCGGCGTAGGCCCGGGTGATCTCGAGTCGACTGGCGTCACTCGTCACACCAAGGACGGCGTAGAGGCCGAACGAGCATGCGGCTCCCGTAACGACGGGTCGATCGAGACCGGCATTCAGGAAGTGCTCGCGCAGCCACATCGTGATCGCCGGCCCACTGGCGGGACGGGCGTAGTGGTAGCCCTGCCCGATGTCGCATCCCATGCCGACGAGCAACCCGTGAATGGTGGCGTCCTCGACGCCTTCGGCCACGATGCTCTTGCCGAGGTCGCGAGCTAGCTGCACGAGGTTGGCCACGATGTGGCGCCCGTTCGGGTCGGCCGACATGGCGCCCACGAAGGACCGGTCGATCTTCAACTCGTCGATCGGTAGGTCGTGCAGCAACCGCAGAGGGCTGTTGCCGGTGCCGAAGTCGTCGAGCGAGCTGCGCACCCCAAGGGTGCGCAGCGCCGTGAGCGAGCTGATCGCGGCGTCGTGGTTCGTGACCGCCGCCGTCTCGGTGAGCTCGAGCGTGAGGTAGTCGCG
>JAYUAM010000985.1:0-2869 GCA_043741295.1 Acidimicrobiia bacterium | reverse complement strand
CCGAGTTCAAGTCGATCGCCGAGACGCAGTTCCAGATCATCAAGGAAGTGCCCGACTCGGAGGACTTCACCCGGCTGGCCGGCGCGCTCCGACGAGTGGGCGTGCGCCCCCGCAAGACCTTCGAGATGTGGTCGACGATCCTCGAGCACAACTTCGTCGGCCCCGTCTGTGACCAACTTCTGGACTTCGTGCTGCGCAAGCCTCCTGGCACGATCGTGCTCGACGGGCTCACGGGAAGCGGGCGATCGCACGTGATGCGGCAGGTCATGACGAGGCTCCGTTCCGACGCCTCGCAGCCGGCGGTCGGCACGCACGACGGGCTGCGCAACCGCCTCGTCGGCGTGGACAACGCCGCCGTCTACGACTGGCTCGACGGGTTGCTCGCCGACGTCGGCGATGTGCCGAGCGCGATCTCCGATCTGGTCGTCGGCGGCCTTCAACGCGAGCACCTCAGTCGCACGCTGCTCGACCGGTTCACGGCCAAGCAGCGCAGCCAGCTCCGATCCGGCGGGGCGAACGGTACGGACCGCGGGCTCGACACGCTGGGCGGCGACGCCGTGGTCAACGCCATCGACCAACTCGCCCCGGTCTACGGTCGTCCGATCGTACTCATGGTCGACGACATCGACCTCGCCGATTCGGGGTCGCAGGAGATCGTCCGGCGCCTCGCCCGCCGTCTGCGGGCGCCCGACGCGCCGCCGGTGCACGTCGTGCTGTCGGCGGCGCGCAGCCCGCTGCTCGAGCTGTTCCTGAAAGATGTCGGCATCAGCGACCGGGTGTCGATGACGCCCGACGTCCGCTCGATGCTCAGCGATTGCAAGCTGTTCGAGGCGCCGACGCTCGAGCTGCTCGTCGCCCAGGGACTCGCACCCGCCGAATATCCGGTCTATCTCACCCATCTGCAATCGCGAGAGCTGCTCGTCACGACCGACGACGGTGTCTGGCGGGCGACGACGGCCGCGCTGCCGAGCCTGGCCGAGGCGCTCGACGACGAGCTCGCCAACGTCTATCCGCCGAGCCTCCAACAGATCATCGAGATCGGTGCGCTCTGCGGTCCGCGATTCGACGTGCGCATCGCCGACCGCGTCGCGTCGAACGACAAGTGCGACACCGACACGCTCGCCCGGCTGCTGAACTACGACCAGGAGTGCGTGATCCTGAAGGACGCGGTCGGGCTCGGCCCGAACCGTCTGAGCTTCTCGTCGTCGATGTGGTGGCGCCATCTTCGGTCGCGGCGCACGACCGATACGGGCGCACCTCGGGACCCGGCCGACGTCCGACGGTTGGCCGAGACGATGAGCGCCGAGATCCTCGCCGGCGTCGAGTGCTATGACGACTGGGCGACCGTGGCGTTCCTCTACGACTCGATCAGCGACAACTCCCAGGCGGGCGCTGCCTTCCTGCGCGCCGCGCGGGCCGCCCGGTTGAAGAAGGCGAACGACGCCGCTGCCCGCGGCTACAGCGAGGCGGCGCGGCGCCTGGAGCTGCACGCGATCGCATCGCCGGCGGGGGTCGACCGGGCCGGCGAACTGCTTCGGGCGGCGTACTGCCGGTTCCGTGCGGCGACGATCACCGACGATGTCGCCCCTGCCGCCGTCGCCGACGGGCACGACGGTGCCGGGCACGACGGGCCTGACGGTGCCGGGCCCGACGGCGCCGAGATGGACCCGTTCACGGCCGTCATGGATCTGCTCTCCGGGGTCACCGACGAGTTCTCCCTCGCCAGCCGGTCGACGCCGACCGATTTCGACGATGCCGTCACCCATGGGGCCGACCTCAACTCCGAGACCGTCGAGCGGCTGCACCTGCAGTGGCGGTCGCTGACGGCGTTCGTCGAGATCGAACGGGGACGACGGACGATGACGAGCCAGCCGGCCAGCGCGTTGGCCTCGTTCGCCCGTGCGCTCGTACTCGGTGAGACCGGGATGAGCGGCTCGGTGTATCACGAGATCGTGTGCGCGGCGAGCGCCGGCCTTGCCCTCGCGTCGAGCAGCCAGCGCGAGGTGCCGAGCAGCGGCGAGCACGCGGTAGCGGCGTTCGAGCATGGGGCCCGGGCCGCCATGCTGCTCGCTCGTAGCCCGTACGCGCACACGCCCCAACGAAACGAGCGTGACCGTTTCGACGAGGCCCGTACCTGGGTGGGCATCAGCAGGACGCAGCTGGCGGACCGGTTACAACGCCCGGGCCTCGGTGTCGGCGCGGGTGCCGAGCCGATCGACGAGCAAGCGCTGATCAAGCTGCTGAAAGCGACGTGCGAGCTGACCGCGGGCAAGGACCGGGCCAACCACGCCGACGTCGTCGCCGGCAACGGCCGGGAGCTTCTCGTCCGGGCCGCCGATCTGGCCGACTGGCAGAACTGCGCGCTGTTCCAGCGGGACATCGAGATCTACGCCCTCACCCACGATCAGTTCCGGATGACCGACAGTGCGCGGCTCCTGCGCATCTGGCGGGACCTCGGCGAGGGCGACCAGAGCTGGTTGGAGTCCGGCGCCGACACCGAGTGGCACAACCCCACGTTGCTCCACGGCAAGATCGCCGCGCAGTGGCTGGAGCACGACCTCCGACTAGCGACGATCGTCGGACAGGTGCGGTTCGAGCGCCTGACCTACGCCATCGCTACGCACTCGGTCGGCGCGCGCGACCTCGATACCCGTGCCGCGGGCCCGTTCATCTACGCCGTCCACCTGGCCGACATGTGCGCGAGGCACAAGCAGGACGCGGAGATGAGCGAGGTCTGGGATCTCGCGTTCGAGCCGGGCGGTCTGCGGGCGGCGTACGTGCGGGCGCATGCCGTGCGCGCCAGCTTGTTGAAGCAGGCGGGCAAGATCCTCAGCCCGATCACCGCTGAGATCATCGCAGCCCGCCAACC
>JAYUAM010000984.1:0-1028 GCA_043741295.1 Acidimicrobiia bacterium | reverse complement strand
ACGTTGCTGGCCGCGCTGCACGCCGTCGGTTGGCCGGTGGTCGAGGGCGGCACGCAGACGGTGAGCGACCGTCTCGCCGCACTCGTGCTCGCCAGTGGCGGCGAGATCGTGCTCGACCACGAGGTCCGTTCACTCGCCGACCTGCCTCCGTCGACGGTCACGCTGCTCGACGTGACGCCCCGCCAACTCGTCCGCATGGCTCCCGACGCCGCAGCGCGGTTCGGGCGCTGGCGCTACGGGCCGGGTGCCGGCAAGGCGGACTACGTGCTGTCGGCGCCCGCGCCGTGGACGGCCGACGCCGCACGCCGGGCGCCGACGCTGCATCTCGGCGGCACGCTCGACGAGATAGTGCGGTCCGAGCGGGTGGTGTCGGCGGGTCGAGCGGGTGACGAGCCGTTCGTGATCGTCGTCCAACCGCACGTCGCCGACCCGACGCGGATGGTCGACGGCCATGTGCCGTTGTGGGCGTACTGCCACGTGCCGAACGGGTCCGATGGCGACCCGAGCGCGGCGATCGAGGCGACGATCGACCGCTACGCCCCCGGCTGGCGTGACCTCGTCGTCGCGCGCCGCGTGCTCACGGCGGCGGCGAGCGAGGCGACGAATCCGAACCTCGTCGGCGGTGACCTGGCCGGCGGGCTGATGAGCCCCCTGCAGGTGCTCCTCGGCCCTCGGCCCGGCCGCTCGCCGTATGCCACGAACCTGCCCGGCGTGTACCTGTGCTCGAGCTCGACCCCGCCCGGCGCCGGCGTGCACGGCATGGCCGGCTGGCATGCCGCCGGCCGAGCCTTGCGCCACCTCGGCCGGAACGGCCGGTAGCCTGACGACCGACTTCCCCGTCGAATCCGGCCTGCGGTCTGTCCGCCGGTCGTCGAGCTGGCGCCGCTGGCGCCGATCCGAACGGAGAAGTCTTGCCGTGTCTGTCACCAGCGAGTTCCCTGTGCTGGCGTCGCCTAGCCTTGACCCCGTGGCCACCGCGATCGTCGGAGTGCCGACCCACCCGATCACACTCGACGAGTTCTGGGAGC
>JAYUAM010000983.1:0-1029 GCA_043741295.1 Acidimicrobiia bacterium | reverse complement strand
GCTCGTTGCCAACGTGGAGGGCGCCGTCGGCCCGGTCGAGTTCTCGCTCATCGCCGGTGGGCACTCCAACCTGACGTACGGCGCGCCACCGACGCTGCCGGTCACCGGTTCGTGGTACGGCGTGGCCCGACCGGTCCGGCGGCCGGCGGCGCCCACGACATGGTGCGCGAGCACCGGGTGATCGCCGCGCTGGCCGGCTCGCCCGTCCCGGTCGCTCGCGCGCTCGCTCTGTGCGAGGACGACGACGTGAACGACAGCGCGTTCTACGTGATGTCGCGCGTCGACGGTGTGGTCGCCGACAACGTCGACGCCGCTGGCGCGCTCGATGGCGCGCCAGCCCGCGGACGCGCCGGTCGACAGGTCGTCGACGTGCTGGCCGATCTACATGCCGTCGATGCGGTTGCCGTCGGCCTGGCCGACGCCGTGCGCTCCGGCACCGGCTTCCTGGCCCGCCAGCTCAGTCGCTTCGCCGAGATGTGGACGCGCAACGCCACCCGAGATCTCCCGGCGATGGCCGCGCTCGGCGCCCGGCTGTCGGCGATGGCACCGCCGCAGCGCCACACCGGCATCGTGCACGGCGACTACCGCATCGGCAACGTGATGCTCGCGCCCGACGGCACGCTCGTCGCCGTGCTCGACTGGGAGCTCTGGACCGTCGGCGACGTGCTCGCCGACCTCGGGTTCCTGCTCAACAACTGGTACGAGCCGAAGGACCCGACGCCGCAGGTGTTCATGGAGGTGCCGCCCACGGTCACCGGCGAGCTCGGCTCGCGGGCCGACGTGCTCGCGGCGTACGCCGGGCGCACCGGCTTCGACGTCGGTGCGATCGACTACTACCGCGGGTTCCAGCACTGGCGCATGGCGGTGCTGGCCGAGGGCGTGAAACGGCGCTACGAGCGGGCCGAGATGGCGAACGTCGACGTGGACTTCGCCCACCTCGATCGTCGCGTGCTCGATCTCGTCGAGCTGGCCGACGAGTTCCTCGCGCGCTACGAGGCAGCGGCCAGGCACGGCCCGCTGCGCTGAGCG
>JAYUAM010000982.1:0-2874 GCA_043741295.1 Acidimicrobiia bacterium | reverse complement strand
CACGGCGTTCGCCACCGTCTGGCCGGTGACGTAGTTGAGGTTCGACGCGGTGGGCCGCGTCGGCGCGTCGCACGGGTACACCGTGGCGAAGCCGTCGGCGGTCGGGTCTACCACCGTGACGTTCATCGTGACCGCGTTGACACCGTCCGCCGGCACGCCGCCGCGTCCGGCGACCGCGAGCGTGAGCACCCGACCGCCGGTGAGCTTGCCGACCGACGACACACCGATCGGCTCACGAGTATCGAGCAGGCGGGCGGGCGCCAGCGCGACCGCGCCGTCCCCGCCACCGAACTCGTAGGTGCCGGTGAGGTCGGCCACGAGATGGGTGCGCATCTGACTGAACAGGCACACGCTGGCATCGGCACCGAGGCGCACCGTCACCAGGTTTGGCACCGTCTGGCCGGCGACGTAGTTGAGGTTCGACACCGTCGGGCGTTCCTCGTCGCAGGGGAACGCCGTGACGAACCCCGCACCATCGGGTTCGGTCGCCGTGACGTTCAGCACGACGGCGGTCGTTTGAATCGTGACGAACGGGGCGAGATCGACGACCTGCACCTCGCCGGCGCCGAGCTTGCCGGCAGCCGACGCACCGATCGATTCACGGGTGTCGAGCACCCGCACCGGCGTGAACGCATCGAGCCCAGGAGGAGCGGTGCTCGCGAAGTTCCATCGCAGGGTCGGCGGGATGCCCGTGTTGTCCGGGCCGCTCGTCGCGAGGTAGCCGAGGACCACCACCTGCACGACCGTCTGGACGCTGGCGAACACGCACTGCTTGGTGGCGCCGGGCGCTGACAGCTGCGTGACGACGACCGAACCCGAAGGTGCCGAACGGGCGAGGAGGTCACTGGGCCGGGTAGAACGCGGCTCGTTGCATGGGTAGACCGTCACGAAGCCGGCCGGGCCGATAGCAGCAACGGTGATCCCGAGCACCGATGCGGCGGCATCGCCGGGTACCTGCGACAGGTCGATCTGGGCGTCGCCGTTGAACGCCTGCGCCGGTGAGACGTCGAGCGGCATGGGTAGCGGCACGTACTGAAGGCCGCCGCTCGACGGCGTGGACCCGACCGTGGCGCGGTAGTCGACGACGACGTTGAGCGGCGTGGTCGAGCTGAGACACGTCGGACCCGTTCCGGTGATCACGGTGTTCTCGAACTGCTCGTCCGGGCGCACCAGGAACACGGCCGGCGACGCCGACGGCGAACTTGCGCAGGGGTGAACGAACACCTGTCCCGGCGCAGTGATGTCGAGCACGGCCACGGTGAGCAGCGTCCCGCTCGGCAGCGTGATCGGGCCCCGTGTCGGGCCGGCGACCGGCACCCCATTGGCTTCCCTGGTGTCGACCAGGCGAAGCGGCCCCGACGAGAATGACACGCGGCCGCCGACGCTCGTGACGGCGTGCGCGCCGGTCGGCCCGGCCATCGTCGAACCGAGAAGTACGACCGATGCCGCGATCGCGTGCCAGGTCCACCGCCGCAACATGATCTGTGCTCCTTCTCGCCGGTCGATCCGGTGTCAGTCCCGCCGTCAGTATGCGCGAGCGAGGTAGGCCACGGTGTCGGGCTCGTCCTCGCTGAGAGGAACCGAACCGTCGGGGCGCACCAGGCAGCGCACCGTGATCGCCTGCTCGCGCAGCGCTGTCTCGCCGTCCGCGGCCTTCAGCGTCTGATAGTTGATCCGGGCCCAGCCGTCGGCCATCACCGCATCGCGGGCGTCATCGACGGTGGAGACGTCGCTCGTGCGCGCCTCACGCTCCGCCTCGGCCCGCGAGTACATCTCGGTGCCGATCGTGTCGAGCAGTGCAGGGATGGCGGCGACGACGGCGCCGATCGGCGTCGGCTCCTTCGTGCCGTTGTCCCGACGGACGACGACGACGTTGCCGTTGGCAAGGTCACGCGGGCCGACCTCGATGCGCACCGGGACACCCTTCAGCTCCCAGTCGACGGCCCGCCGACCGAAGCTCACGTCGACCTTGGCATCGAGGGTGACCCGCACTCCGGCGGCCTTCAGCTCGGTGGCGAGTCGGGCGGCGGCCTCACCGGCGCCGTCCTCGGCCTTGGCGACGATGACCACCACCTGGGTGGGCGCCGCACCCGGCGGCAGGCGCAGACCGTTGTCGTCGCCGTGGCACATGATCAGCCCGCCGACCATGCGGGTGGAGGTGCCCCAGCTCGTCGTCCAACACGTCTCCAGCGTGCTCGCCGCCGACTGGTACTGGATGCCGAACACCTTGGCGAAGTTCTGACCGAGCTCGTGGCTCGTACCCATCTGCAGCGCCTTGCCGTCGGCCATCATCGCTTCGCACGAGAGGGTGTTGATCGCGCCAGGGAACCGCTCTCGCTTCGTCTTGCGCCCGGCGATCACCGGCATGGCGAGGACCTTGCGCATGAAGTCGACGTACACCTCCCACAGGATCATCGTGGCGTAGGCGGTGGCATCCTCGTAGGTGGCGTGCGCCGTGTGCCCCTCCTGCCAGAGGAACTCAGAGGTGCGTAGGAACAGGCGAGGGCGAAGCTCCCAACGCACGACGTTGGCCCACTGGTTGAGCAGGAGCGGCAGATCACGGTGGCTCTGCACCCACTTCGCCATGAACTCGCCGATCACGGTCTCGCTCGTCGGCCGCACCACGATCGGCTCGGTCAGCTTCTCGCCCCCGGCGTGGGTCACGACGGCCAGCTCGGGCGAGAAGCCCTCGACGTGCTCGGCCTCACGCGTGAGGTAGCTCTCGGGGATGAACAGCGGGAAGTAGGCGTTCTGGGCGCCGGCCTCCTTGATGCGGGCGTCCATCTCGGCGACCATCCGCTCCCAGATGGCGTACCCCCACGGCAGGATCACCATCGTGCCGCGCACCGGGCCGTTGTCGGCCATCTGCGCCTT
>JAYUAM010000981.1:0-6782 GCA_043741295.1 Acidimicrobiia bacterium | reverse complement strand
TGCGCAGGCCGGCGAGCTCGTTGTCAGCCCACGGGCGACCAGCGCGCCCGGTGGCGTGCAGGATGCCGAGCACCGTGCCGTTGAACATCACGGGCACGCAGGCGGCCGATATCGGGCCCTCGGCCCGGCCGCGCAGCTTCGGGCAGGCATCGAGCGCCTCGCTCGTGTCGAACGTCATCGGCCGGCCGTTCTTGATCGCCACGCAGCCGTGCGTGTGATCGACCGGGCAGCGCGACGGTGCTCCCCCCAGGCTGTCGGCGGCGTGCTCGAGCTTCTGGTTGCCGTCGCCCGCCGTGAGGAACTGGACGGGCACGGACGGCACGATCTCCGACATCGCCCGGGTGACGACCGTCAGCGCGTCCGACTCCTCGTCGGCCATCTCGAGCGCGCGGTGGAGGCGACCCTCCAGCTCCTGACGACGCGACTCCTCGCGCATGACCAGCTCGCGGTGACGCAGGTTCCCGAGCATCGTGTTGAACGCCGAGGCGAGCCGGCCGGTCTCGTCGTCCCCGCTGATCGACACCTCGCCGGAAAGATCGCCGTGCGCCGCCCGTTCAGCCGCTTGCTGAACACTCGTCAGCGGGTTGCGGATCGATCGGGTGATCGTGAGGCTCAGCAACGCCACGAGCACGATGGTGACGAAGGCGCCGACCAGGGCGGCCTGCTGGCTCGTGCGCACCGTCGAGCGGACGTTGGCGGCCGCGCTCGCGGCCGACACCCGGGCCTCGACCGCGAAGTCGGCCGCATCCGACGAGATGTGCTCGAAGGCGAGGCTCTCCGGCCCGAGCGCGAGCTCGCGTGCCCGCGATCCGTTGTCGTCGGCAATCGACTCCCAGATGAACTGGTCGATCGTGCGGAACGTCTCGACGCTGGTCTCCACCCGCGCCGCCAGGCCGCGCTCGGTGGCGTTGGTGGCCGACGAGCGCAGCGCGCCCAGCGCTTCGTCGAACGAACGGACGGCATCGGTGTAGGTGGCCCGTTCGCGGGCGAGGCTGGCGACGCCTTCGGCCCGAGCACTCTCGCCCTCGGTGGCCACCGCCCGCGCGGCGCCGCCGTCTACGACGTAGGCCAGCTGGGCGGCACGCACCTCGGCCGCGGCCGATCGAAGGTCATCGGCCGCACGGACCTTGGCAATGCTGATGTCGATCGCCTCGTGGCTCGAACGCTCCATACCCCGCACCGACACGAGCTGCAGACCGAGGCTCACGAAGAGGAGCACGGCGACCGTGCCGAAGCCGAGGAGCAGCTTGCGGCCGACCGGCACGTTGCTCAGGAACCGTCGCCCGACGCGCCGTTCGACGGCGGGTGCGCTCTCAGCTGAGGCGGCCACTGAAGCTCACCGCCTCGCTGCCGATCGTGACCGCGACGGAGAACTCGTGTCCGGCCTTGATCACCGCGTTGTTCCCGAAGTGGATGTCGCGCGCGCCGATCAGCACGTCCTGCATCAGGGTCGCCTCAGGCTTTTGCGTCGTCCCGTCGGTCTGGTCGGCGATCTCGATCTCGGGGACGACGTCGGTGACCGGCTTGCCGGTCTCCTTCGAGTAGATGTGGGCCTCGGCGTGCCGGCTCTGCGCCGTGATGGGCGCCATCTCACCGTGGAGGATGAGCTCGCCGCCGGTCGGGTGCTGCTGCGCGGCCTGCGCCGGCAGGTACATCTCCTCGGGCGGTACGACGTTGAGGACGACGAGGTAGTGCTCGGTCGTACCCACCCGGGTGAGGCCCAGCCCGTCGGCGTCGGTAGCACCGGTGGCCCCGGCTGTGGCCGCCGCATCGGCGGTGCCGGCTGCGCGGCGACCGTCGCCACACCCGGCAAGCATCGCGAGCGCGGCGAGCGACGCCACCCACATCCCTCGAACTGGTCTGCGTCGGCGCATCGGGCATCGTCTCCTCGTGACCCTACGTGCAGAATCGGCACGGTGGGTGACGAGTTGAGGAAACGTTGAATGTCCTGACGGCAGCTGTGAACAATTTGTGACGGCGGCGACGGGAGACATCCCCGCAGGTGTCCGCGGGGTATACAGGGGGTGAACCTGGCGCTCCTCGCCCAGTGCGCCAGCAGGTGGAGATGTTGACCGAGCCCCAACCGATTGCCGCCCGGGACGACATGAGCGTCGACCTGCCGCCCGCCACCACCCGGGATCGCTTTGGCGCGCTCCGCGCCGCCCGCTGGCTGACCGGGTTGGCGTACGTCGTCGTCTTCGTGCAGCAGTACCGGGCGAAAGGCTTCCCGTTCGACCGCGAGCGTGTCCTTCTCTGGATCGTCGGCGGGCTTCTGATCACCACCGTCGGTCGCTCGTGGCGGCGCGCCGTCCAGATCCTGATCGACTGGTTCCCGTTCGCCGTGCTCGTCTACGCCTACGACTACACGCAGTCCATCGCCCAGGAGCTCGGCGTCCCCGTCCTGGTGCGTCCGGTCGTGGTCGTGGAGCGCGTCCTCTTCCTCGGCATGGTGCCGAGCGTCTGGCTGCAGCAGCGGCTGCTCGCCCCGGAAGGCTCGCGCGCCTCGTGGTGGGAGCTCGGCGTCTCGATCGTGTACGCGTCCCACTTCATCGTCCCGTATGCGCTGGCGGGCGTGCTCTGGTGGCGATCGCGGGCGCAGTGGAAGCGTTGGGTCGTGCGGTTCGTGACGTTGAGCCTCGGCGCGTGCCTCACGTTCGCGCTGCTACCGACCGCGCCACCGTGGTTCGCCAGCGACAGCGGCGTCATCGGCGCGGTCAGCCGACCAGCCGGGCGGGGCTGGACACGCATCGGGTTCTACGCCGCGCCGCAGCTGCTCACGTGGGGCCGGGACCACGCCAACCCCTACGCCGCAGTGCCGTCGTTGCACGCCGCTTACGCGTTCCTCGTCGCGTTCTTCCTCTACCGGATGATCGGCCACGGCCGGGTCCGGGCACTGCTCTTCCTGTACCCGATGGCGATGGCGTTCGCGCTCGTGTACGCCGGCGAGCACTACGTGATCGACGTCCTGCTCGGCTTCGGCTACGCCGCCGTGGCGATGGCCGCCGGCAACCGTATCGAACGGTGGTGGGATCGCCGGCGTCGACCTCCGGACCGGACCGCCGCGGCCCGGCCCGGGGCCGGGTCAGCCGCCGCCGACGTCACGACGTAGCGGCCACCGTGTTCACCTGGACCTGGCGTCGCCCACCTTGCCGCCCGCCGGGTCCACTTCTACGATCGAGTCGGCCAGCGACCGACTGAACGGGTCGCGGGCGACCGGGGGGTCACCATGGGGGCGAGGACCGGAGCCGAGTTCCTGAAGGGCCTTCGCGCCACGACACGCGAGATCTGGTTGAACGACGAGCGGGTCGACGATGTCGCCGAACACCCGCATTTCGCCCAGGCGGCCCGCACCGTCGCGTCGTGGTTCGACCTGCAACACGAGCACCCCGACGACCTGCTCATCGCCGACCCCGAGACCGGCGAGCCGATCAACATCTCGCACATGCAGCCGCGATCGGTGCCCGATCTGCAGGACCGCCACATCGGTCTGCGGCTGATGGCCGACAACTCGATCGGGATGATGGGCCGCTCGCCCGACTACATGAACGTGACGTTCGCCGGCTTCGCCGACAACCCGACCGACTGGCGCGGGCCCGACGGCAGCAACGCCGACGGCGCGCAGCACATGATCGACTTCCAGAAGCGACTGCGACGCAGCGATCTCGCCGTCACTCACACGATCGTGCACCCCACCGTCGACCGGGCGAAGGACAACGACTTCGCCAACAACAGGGTGCCGCTGCACAAGGTCGGTGAGACGAGCGATTCGATCATCGTGCGCGGCGCCCGCATCCTGGCCACGCTCGCCCCGTTCGCCGACGAGCAGACCGTGTACCCCGGCCATCCGATGCCACCGGACACGCCGGGCGAGTTCGCGCTGTCGTTTGCCGTGGCGATGGACGCGCCCGGGCTCATCTTCCTGTGCCGTGACAGCGGCGCCCGTCCCGGCACCGATCCATTCGACGCGCCGTTCTCCACGCGCTTCGACGAGCAGGACGCGTTCTGCATCTTCGACGACGTCGAGGTGCCAAAAGAGAACGTGTGGATCGACGGCAGCCTCGAGACCTACAACTCGGTGATGACGTCGAGCTCGTGGTGGCCGAACATCATGCAGCAGACCACCATCCGTGCACTGACGAAGCTCGAGTTCGCCTACGGCGTCGGCACGCGCCTGGCCGAGCTGGTGAACGACCAGCAGCCGGCGACCCACGAGATGCTCGGCGAGATCCTGAGCTATGTCGAGGCGACCCGCAACGCGATCCTCATCGCCGAGGAGCGCGCCGTCACGTGGCCCGACGGCGGCGTGTACCCCGAGGCCCGCGCGCTGCACCCGATGCGCTCGCTCCTGCCCGTGTGGTTCACACGCGTGAACGACATCCTGCGCACGATCGGCAGTCACAACCTGCTCGCTACCGCCAGCCGCGGCCAACTCGACGACGCGCGCCTACGGCCGTTGATCGACGAGTTCCTCACCGGCGCCGGCGACCACGGAGCCGAGGAGCGTTCGGCGGTGTACCGCATGGCCTGGGACTTCGTCGGCTCGACGCTCGGCAGCCGCAACGAGCTCTACGAACGCAACTACCTGGCGTCGTCGAAGTCGAACCGGATCAACGCCCACCTGCGCTACTCGGCCGCCAACCGGCGCCGCGGCGACGACCTCCTCGACAAGGTGCTGAACGACACCCGTAGTCGTCGCCCGTAACCGACGGTCGCATCGAGACGCGGCGGCCGACCGTGCGCCGACGACGTGAACGAGGCGAGCGACAACGGGCACAGGTCGGTGACCGAAAGCACCGTCGATCAGGCCACCGTTCACACGGCGTGCACGGCATAGTTACATGCGTACGTCATCGTGAGGCCGCCGGGTTCAACGATGAACCCGGCCACGAACTGCCCACGGCGGACGAGGAGAATGTTGTGAACGAATCCACGAGTTGTCTCATCCTGATCGATCCGTCGTCGCCCGCGGGTGAGGACGGGCTACGGCTCATCGAGCCCGGCGAGCGGGAGATCACCCTGCTGCTCCTGCTCGACGACCCGTCGGCCGGCTCGCTCGAGGCCTTCGCCCGCAGCGAACGCATCGGCATCGGCGAGGCCGCCGACATCTATCTTCAGCAGGTGGCCGACCGCATCCCCGCCGGCTGCGCCGTGGCATCGGTGTCCACCAACGGCCACGACGCCGTGCGCGAGATCCTGCTCACGATGGCCGACCATGGCGCGACGCGCGTCGTCGTGCCATCGAGCCTGCCCGGTCTCGGCGGCGACGCCATCCGCCATCTGGTCAGCCGCAGCACGGCTCCAGTGGTCGTCGCGCCGGCTCTCGCCGCCTGACCGTCAGCGGCCGCACGAGCGGGCCACGGGCGCGCTGGGCGGTCAGTGGTCGTCGCTGCCCGTCAGCGAGTACCACTGCACCCGTGGTGGCACCGCGGGGTTCAGCTCGATGCGCACCTGCGTCGTGCCCCGCTCGCCGGCCAGGTCGGCCGTGGCCGATGTCGCCCGTGTGGCCCGCACCGACTGAACGGTGAGCGGGCCGCAGCGCTCGACCAACGCCGCGGCGTCTGACGCCCGCCGGCCGAGATCGTCGTCGAGCTCGACGTTGTCGGCGAAGAGCTCGCGAGCCCGATCGTCGTCCCACGCGTTCAGGAGCGCGACCAGGCGCGCCATGGCGTCCGCGAGCGGCGCAGACACCGGATGCGCGGCAGCCGGTGCCAGGCCGTCGAGCAGACCCTCGCCGGCGAGGGCGTGGAGGACCTTGCGGTTCATGGTGCCCATCGGCGCGTAGCGCAGGTTGCCGAGCGAGACGACACCGAGGCGGCGGTCGGGCATCCAGAACATGTTCGACCCGAAGCCGGGCAGCCCCCCGGAGTGGGCGACGCACGGGCCGACCTGTTCGTCGTCGAGCAGGAACAGACCGGCGCCGTAGCCAGCGGGCGTGAGGCGCGGATGCTCGGGCTCGGCCCGGTCGATCGTCACCGGGGTCGAGCGCCACACGCGCTGCATCTCCCGTCGGGTCGACCGGCGCAGCGGCCCTTCATCGGCATCGTCGCGAGGCGGGAATGCATCGAGCAGGAACGCGACCCAACGGGCGAGATCGGCCACCGTGCTCCACAACCCGCCCATCGGACCGAAGGCGCCGTGTCCCAGCGGCTCGCCGTCGCCCACGGCGAGCCCGTCGAGCAGACGATGACCGACGGCGATGCGCCGCCCGTCGGACGGCACGTCCCAGACGGTATCGGTCATGCCGAGTGGGCGCAGGAGACGATCGTCGATCACGTCGCGACACGACGAGCCGGTCACGTTCTCGACGATCCGCCCGAGCAAGGCGTAGCCGAGGTTCGAGTACTCGAGGGCCGTGCCGGGCGCCGCCGCGAACGTCACACCGCGACCGAGGATCTCGTCGAGGTCGCCGGGCGTCAGATCGAGGTGACGGTCGGCCCAGGCATCGTCCGTAGCGAACCCTGCATCCATCGACAGCAGATGGCGGACGGTGATCGCCGGCGAGTCAAGCGTGGGTCCGTGGATAGCCGACGCTTCGGGCACGTGCACCGCCACCGGGTCGTCGAGCCGCAGCAGACCTTCGTCACGCAGGCCGAGCACCGTGGCGGCCGTGAAGCTCTTGGTCATCGACGCGATGCGGAACACGGTGCGCTCGTCGGGCACCGCCCCGTCGCCGCTGCCGGCGGTGTCGGGGCTGCCGGCGGTGTCGCGGCTGCCGGCGCCCCCGGAGTGCACGAGCCGGCCGTCGAGCACCACGCCCCACGCCGCACCGGGCACGCACGCCG
>JAYUAM010000980.1:0-2879 GCA_043741295.1 Acidimicrobiia bacterium | reverse complement strand
CGTCGTCTCGCATCTGGTGGGCATCATCGAGGACGTGAACGCCGGGCGTCTCAGCGGACCGCCGCCGGACGAGCAGACGGCGGAGGAAGTCGCACGCCATCGGACGCAGCCGATGGACGAGGTGCTCGCGTCGTGGTCCGAACTGGCGCCCGGCTTCGAAGCACTGATCACGCAGATGCAGATCTGGCCGGGGCTGCTCGATGTGCTCTCACACGAGCACGACATCCGCGCCGCGCTCGGGCGGCCCGGAGCGCGCGACGACCGCGGCGTGATGCTCGGCGCCGAACAGTTGGTCGCCGGGCTCGACGCGCCGGTCAAGATCGTCATCACCGCCGACCCCGCCGAGGGCAACGGCGTCGCGTCGAACGACCCGGACGCTCCCCTCGTGCTGCGGGCGACGGCGTTCGAGGTGTTCCGTCTCCGGCTCGGCCGCCGCACGCGCGAGCAGGTGCGCCAGCTGGCCTGGTCCCGCGATCCGGGCGACGTGCTCGATCAGCTGTTCATCTTCGGGCCGACCACGGTCGCGCTCGCCGAGTGACGATGCAGCTCCAGTCGGCATCGCCCGGGCCGGGCTGACTGCAGGCCGTCGACGTGTCCGCGTGGGACTGCCCCACATGTGGTCGCCGGTTCGCACGCGCCGGTCCGGGTCACGAGTGCGCGCCGGCGATGACGGTCGAGGAGTACTTCTCGACCGGACCGGTCCACGAACGGCCGGTGTTCGACGCGCTCATGGCCCGCCTCGCCGACATCGGGACGATCGTCGTGGAGCCGGTGTCGGTTGGCATCTTCCTGAAACGGGCCGGCACGTTCGCCCAGCTGCGACCGATGACGCGATGGGTAGCGCTCGGGTTCTCGCTCCCCCGCATCGAGCATCACCGGCTGATCACCCGCAAGCCGATCAGCCACGGTGGCCGCTGGTATCTCGTCGCCAACATCGCCCACCCCGACGATATCGACGACGACATCGTCGGTTGGGTCACCGAGGCCTACGGCAACACAGCGAGCTGAGTTCGACGTCGGCGTTGCGCCGGCAGGTTCAGACGCCAGGCGATGTCATGATGGTGTCGACCGTTATCATGTAGGCGTGATCCGAACCCGATCTCCATGACCGTCGACCAGGCCGACGCTCTTCGGCGACTGGCCGCTGTCCGGCAACGGTCGCAGGCGGCGCTCATGCGCGCCGCCATCGATGCGCTCACCGCCGACGCGGAACTGACCCGGCGGATCGAGCAGGCCCGTCGGGCGGTTGGAGCGTTCCGTTCGGGCACCACGAAGACCTCGGTCGACCATGACGCCGCGCTCGTCGAGGCGTACCGCACATGAGGCATGACGGCGACGCGTGTGCTGCTCGACGATCTGCTCCCGCCTCTCAGAACTGTGTGGGTCGATGCCACCCGTCCGCAGGCGATCGAGGTGGCCCTGGCCTTCGACGACGGTTTCGTCGACCAGGGTTTCCGCATGTGGGAATCGTGACGGCGTGAGACGGCCCGAGCGGATCGCGCCGTTGCCGGGGCAGGAAAGCGTGTGGGACTACCCGCGCCCACCCGACGTACGGGTCATCACGGCGCGCGTGCGCGTCGTGCACGCTGGCCAGGTCGTTGTCGACACGGTGTACGCCCGCAAGGTGTGCGAGACGAGCCAGCTCCCCGCGTACTACCTGCCGCCCACCGACGTGCGCACTGAGTGGCTCGTGGCGTCACCCAACCGCTCATTCTGCGAGTGGAAGGGCGTCGCCCGCTACTGGCACCTCGTCGTGCCCGGCGCCGACCCGGTGACCGATGCCGCGTGGAGCTACGACGAACCGACCGCAGCGTTCGCGAGCATCGTCGGCCACGTCGCGTTCTACGCGCGGGCGGTCGACGAGTGCTGGGTCGGTGACGAGCGCGTGCAGCCGAACCCGGGCAGCTTCTACGGCGGCTGGTGGACGCCCGACATCGTCGGACCGTTCAAGGGCGAACCCGGCACCACCGGCTGGTAGGTCGGCCGCTCTCGTGTACCGGCGCTACTCGAAGACCAGGCAGCCGTCGTCGAGATCGATGACGGGCAGCGTCCTGCGCTCCGCCTCGTAGTCCTGGGAGTGCCGCCACTCGGGCCGGTCGAGCCGCTTGGGCATGAGGTGCATGCTGCGGCGCAGGTAGCCGGCGTTGAAGTTCTCGGCGTCGATCCAGTCGAGGCGCGGCAGATCCGCCTCGTCGGGCCGCAGGCGCGGTGTCACACGATGAGCACCGAGCTCGTCCATGTGCGCGAGCAGGCGGCACACGACGTCGGCGAGGAGGTCGGCTCGCAAGGTCCAACTGGCCCGCAGGTACCCGAACACCCAGAGCATGTTCGGCACACCGGTGAACATCATCCCGCGGTAGCTGACCGTGTCCGCGAAGTCGAGGGGCGCACCGTCGACCTCGAAAGGGATGTCGCCGAGCACGCTGAGGTTGAAGCCGGTGGCGGTGACGACGATGTCGGCGTCGAGCTGCTCGTCGCGCTTGGTGCGGATGCCGGTCTCGTTGAACGACTCGATCTCGTCGGTCACGACCGAGGCCTTGCCGTCGCGCATCGCCGTGAACAGATCACCGTCGGGCACGAAGGCGAGGCGCTGCTGCCAGGGCCGGTAGCGCGGGTTGAAGTGCTTGTCGACGTCGATGCCGCTGTCCTCGCCGAGCCTGGCCCGCACCCCCTTGAGCAGCTCTTCGCGCAGGAACTCCGGTTGCTCGAACGAGAGCTGCGTGACCATCGCCTGGTCCTGCAGCACCTTGCGACGCACGATCTCGTGGATCCAGGTCTCGTCGATCTCCAACGACCGCAGCGTGTCGGCGAGCTCGTTGGCGTTGCGGTCGGCCCAGAAGAACGTCGGTGACCGCTGGAGCATCGTCACGTGGGCGACC
>JAYUAM010000979.1:0-1033 GCA_043741295.1 Acidimicrobiia bacterium | reverse complement strand
CATCACCCTCGCCCGCCGTCACGACCTCCCCAAGCCGCGCACGGTGCGGTGGGTCGACATGCGCACACGATGGGGCTCGTGCACGCCGGCCCACGGCTCGATCCGCATCGACCGGCGCCTTGGCGCGTTCCCGCCGTGGGTGCTCGACTACGTGCTCGTCCACGAGCTCGCCCACCTGGAGGTGCTCGACCACGGGTCGGCGTTCTGGAAGCTCGTCGCCCGTTACGACCAGGCCGAGCGGGCGATCGGCTACCTGATGGCGAAGTCAGAGTCGAGCTGAGCCGCACGGCCTGGCGGACTCAGGCGCCCCGGATCATCCAGCGTGGCGCGTCGTCGGCGCTGAACCGCTGGAAGCCGAGCCGCTCGTAGAGCGAGTGCGCGTCGCGGGTGGCGAGCACCTTGCGGCGCACGTCGACGATCGACGGGTGGTTCATTGCGAACTCGACCATGAACGCGCCGAGGCCGCCCCGATGTTCCTCGTCGACGAAGACGTCGCAGAGCCAGGCAAAGGTGATGTGGTCCGTGACGAACCGGCAGAATCCCACCTGCGCGCCGTCGGGCGCGTAAAGCCCGACGCAGAACGAGTTGTCGATCGCCGCGTCCTGCACCTCACGCGCCCGGCCGAGCGCCCAGTACGCCTGCTCTGACATCCACCGCCAGACCCGTTCACGGTCGAGCTCGCTCGCGTCGTCGCTGACCCGATACCCGTCGGCGCGCACCAGGTCCATCGCGCGGACGATAGTCCCGCGGTTCGGTTCGGTCCGGTACCGAGCGCCGCGTGCCCCGCGCCAGACCGCACACGGGCGACCCGTGCTCGCGGGGCCGCGCGAGGGCGGACCAGCGACGCCGGACCGGGCTGGCGTGTGCTACACCCGCGACGTCGAACGGAGGTCGTTCGACCGAGTCGATCCAGGGGGCACGTCTTCGTGGCACCGCGCACCACTCCACCGTTTCGGGCCGACCACGTCGGGAGCCTGCTGCGACCTCAAGGGCTGCTTGACGCGCGAGCCCGGCAGGCGGCCGGCGAGATCAC
>JAYUAM010000978.1:0-2886 GCA_043741295.1 Acidimicrobiia bacterium | reverse complement strand
CGCCGAGGACCCGGAACGCCACCCGGTAGGCGAGGGCGTCGAACGCGACGTCGAACCCGCCGTCGCGCTAGGCGGAGCCACCGGGATCCGGCTTGTCGTGATCGGTCATCATCGGTTCAACGCGTCACGCCGCCGTCCGGTTGACGCGAGCCGTCACGAACCCGGGTCAGCCGAACGACCGGGCCTTCACCACGAACCGTTGGTGCGTCCCCTCGGACACGACCGTGTCGCCGCACGTCACCGTCGTGGCGAGCACGACGCGCCGTCGGTCCACCTCGGTGACCTCGCACCCGATCGACACCGTCTGCCCCGAGAGCGCGGCGGCGGCGTGGCTCACGCACACGTGGATGCCGACCGTCGTCTCGCCTTCGTCGAGGTGGTCCTGGATCGTGCGCAGGCACGTCATCTCGATGAGCTGCACCATCGACGGTGTCGAGAGCACCTTGGCCGGCAGGTGCGGCGGCGACATCTCGTCGGTGACCGCCTGCTCGTGCCGTCCCTTGAGCCCGACGACCAGCGAGTCCTTCATCCGTAGCGGCCCGTCGCCACAGTCACAGCGTGTCCAGCAGTTCCTGCACGGCGTCGAGCAGGTAGCCCTTGAGATCCCAAAGGTCGGGGACGAGCTCGCGGCAGGCGACGAAGCCGAAGTCGAGGCTGCCGTTGTAGCTCTGCACCGTCATGTTCAGGCCCTGCCCGTCGACGATCGTCGACACCGGGTAGAAGTGCCGAAGTTGCGCCCGGCCCGCGTACAGCGGACCGGCCGGGCCCGGCACGTTGGAGATCACGAGGTTGAACGGCGGGTTCATGCGATCGGCGATGCGCGTGCGGCTGTACAACCGCATCGCCCGTGCGGCGATGGCCGGCGGGGCGAACTGGGCGAAGTCGGTGAGCGCCTCGGCCGGTATCGCCGACTGCATCCCCTTCGCCGCGGTCATCGATGCCGAGATCGCCAGGAGCCGGTCGACGGGATCCTTCTGGTCGGTGTGCAGGTTGGCGAACAGGGCCGACACCCGGTTGGCGTACAGGTCGGTCTCGTTGCCGGTCCGGATCGAGACGGGCACCATCGCGACGAGCGGGTCGTCGGGCAGCGCAGCGCGCTCGTCAAGGTAGCGGCGCAGCGTGGCCGAGCACAGTGCCATGACGACGTCGTTGAACGTCACGCCGTAGGCGCTCTTGATCGCCTTCGCCTCGGCGAGCGGCACGTTGACGAACGCGAAGCGCCGGTGCGCGCTGATCGTCCGGTTGAACGGCGTGCGCGGCGCGCGCGACGCGGGCAGGGCGGGTGGCGTGTCGACTTCGTGGCCCCCGCGCAGGCGGGCGCGCAGCGCGCTGCCGAGGGGCCCGGGGAGTGGATGCGCAGCGACATCGGCCAACGCTCGCAGCCCGCCAGACTGGGTCGCTGCCGCCAGCTCGCGCAGCGCGCGCACGCCGAGCCGCACGAACTTCTCGGGCCGCAGAAGCAGCTGCAGCGCCGTGCGCTGGAGCAGTTCGGTGTCGGTCGGCAGGCGGTCGGGCTCCCACGTCCCGACGTGACCATCGTCGGGGCCAGGTCCGTCACCGTCGCCCGGCTCGGTGTCGAGGAGCGACGCCAGCATCTGGGCGCCGGCCGCGCCGTCGATCGTGGCGTGGTGGACCTTGGTGAGCTGGGCGAAGCGGCCGCCTTCGAGCCCTTCGATGATGTACATCTCCCACAGCGGCCGGGTGCGGTCGAGCGGCCGCGCGACGATGCGCGACACCACCTCGGCGAGCTGCTCGTCGTTGCCCGGCGGGGGTACGGCGTGGTGGCGCAGGTGGAAGTGGAGGTCGAAGTTCGGGTCCTCGACCCAGTACGGCAGGTCGAGCCCGAGGGGAACCTCGACGAGCCGGCGACGGAAGAGCGGCACGAGATCGAGCCGCTCGGACACCAGCCGGAACATCGCCTCGTAGGCGGCACCCGGCGGCATCCCGTTCGGGTCGTAGACGTTCAGCGACGAAACGTGGCCATACGTCGTCGGCCCCTCCATGTGGAGGAACCCGGCATCGATGCCCGACAGCTGCTTCATTCCGACCCCCCGCTCACTTCAGGCATCACGGCGTGCGGCCTACAGTAACGCCACTGTGACCGGATATGTGAAGGGCCTCGCCGAGGTCGCCGACGGCGTGTTCGCTTACCTTCAGCCCGACGGCGGGTGGGGCTGGTCGAACGCCGGGCTCGTCGTCGCTGACGGGCAGTCGTTGCTCGTCGACACGCTGTTCGATCTCCGGCTCACCGACGAGATGCTGGCGGCGATGGCACCGCACACCGCCGCGGCGCCGATCGCCACGCTCGTCAACACCCACGCGAACGGTGACCACTGCTTCGGGAACGAACGCCTCGCCCACGCCGAGATCATCGCGTCGGTCTCGGCCGCCCACGAGATGGCCGAGGTGCCGCCCTCGTTGCTCGCCGGTCTGAACGCCGCCGACGGGCCGTTGGGCGACACGTTCCGCAGCTTCTTCGGTGCGTTCCACTTCGAGGGCATCACGTTCACGCCCCCGACGCGCACCTTCACCGGACGCCTAGGGCTCGATGTCGCTGGGCGCGGCGTGGAGCTGATCGAGGTCGGTCCCGCCCACACCCGGGGCGACGTGCTCGTGCACCTGCCGGGCGAGAAGGTCATCTTCACCGGCGACATCCTGTTCGTCGGTGGGTCACCGATCGCCTGGGCGGGCCCGCTGTCCAACTGGGTCGCCGCCTGCGACCTGATCCTCGGTCTCGACGTCGATGTCGTCGTGCCCGGCCACGGTCCGGTCACCGACAAGGCCGGTGTCGTCGCCGTGCGCGACGAGCTTGCCTTCGTCGACCGCGAGGCCACCGAGCGGTTCGCCGCGGGGATGGACGCGTGGGAGGCGGCGCGCGAGATCTAC
>JAYUAM010000977.1:0-1037 GCA_043741295.1 Acidimicrobiia bacterium | reverse complement strand
GGAACCCGGCGCACGCTCCGGCGAAGGCGACGGCGAGCACCGCGAGGTCGAGCGGGTTGATGATGCCGCCGTTGATGACGTAGATGTCCGGGTTCCGGAAGCCCCAGAACGCGATGATCGTGAAGGCGAAGAACCCGAACAGAGCCGACCCGGCGGCCAACCCGTCGAGACCGTCGGTCACGTTCAGGGCGTTGGTCGTCGAGAAGATCACGAGCGCGGCGAGCACGATCGTGCCGGGCTTGCCGAGGTCCCAACCGGGAAGGTCGTGACGGGTGAACGACAAGGTGGTCGACACGTGGGTGATGCTCACCAGGGCCGTGGCCACCAGGAGGGCGATGCCGAAGCTGATGTAGCCCTTCGACTTCCAGAACACCCCGCGGTTGCGACCACGGCGAACCTTGAGGAAGTCGTCGAGGAAACCGAGCGCGGCGAGCACGATGATGCCGCCGAAGATCACAAATGCCTGGTCCGAGAACGTCACCTTCGGCAGGACGTGGGCGGCGAGGTACCCGACGATCGCCGCCACCAGGATCGCCAACCCGCCCATCGTCGGCGTACCGGCCTTGTGCTGGTGCTCGGGGCCCCGGTCCTCGGGGCCGAGGATCGGCTGGCCCTTCCCGATGCCCTGGAAGTAGCGGACGAGGTAGCGCGTGCCGAAGAGTGAGACGGCCATCGCCGTGGCGGAGGCGATGAACAGGGCGATCACGACGTGGCCCCGGGTCGCTGGTCACGGTACCCGTCGGCGGCGAGAAGCTCCCGCACGACGGCCCGGTCGTCGAAGGGCAGGCGCCGGTCGCCGATCTCCTGGTAGGGCTCGTGTCCCTTCCCGGCGACGACCACGACGTCGCCGGGAAGGGCACGATGGAGAGCGAGATCGATGGCGGCGCGACGGTCGGCCTCCACGTGGACGTCGGCGCGCGAATGGGTCAGACCGGATTGCACGGCCCCGATGATGGCAGCCGGATCCTCGTGACGCGGGTTATCCGACGTGATCACGACCACATCGGCCCGCTCGCCGGCCACGGAACCCATGAGCG
>JAYUAM010000976.1:0-1038 GCA_043741295.1 Acidimicrobiia bacterium | reverse complement strand
GCAACGGCGTCCTCTTCAGCACCGGGAAGGTCGCCCGCGCGGCCCGCGCCGCAACTCGCCTCATGCTCCCCAGCCCCTCGGCACGCCCGCGCGCAGCGCCGTCCGTGCCCCATGGGCGGCCATGACGGCGCGCTGCCAGGTAGCGGCCCGCCGCATGCCACCTGCCGGCCCGGCGAGGACGTCGACGGCGTCGTAGTAGCTATCTGCCCACCGTCGCTTGTACGGATGATCCCCGAGCTGCAGGTCGACCCGCTCGACCGGCATCGCGATTGCGGCGCGTACGATCTCACGCTGTACGAGGGTTCCGGGCGAGTGCCGGGCCAGACGCGGATCGTAGCGGCCGAAGATGTCGTACACCGTCGATCCGCACTGCAGGCCGATATCGAATGCGCCGAGATCGCCGTCGAACCATCCGGCGACGAGGAGGAGCTGGCCGGCGAGCGCTGTCTCCTGGAGCATCGTCTCCGCGAACGACTGGTGGGGAGGGGCGAAGAGGTCGAGACGCGGTAGCGCCGCCTCGGCGGCGTTCGACACCGCTCGCAGTTGCGGGAACAGGGCCCGCACGCGGGCGGCCGAGGTGACGACTTCGGCCTCGAAGTCGACCGACGCCGTGTCGAGCCCTTTGTCGAGCCGGCGCAGCGACTTCGCCAGGCCCGGCCGGCCCTCGAGCCAGTCGGCGAGGGAAGCGGCACCGTTCAGCTCGATGATCGGACACAGCCCACTGACGACGAGCCGTGTCTGCAAGCCGGGAGCTCGGCGCAACTCTTGGAGACCCGCGCCCCCTTGGCGGAACGAGGTCAGCTCGAGGACCGACGTGGAGTCGGCGAGGCGCTCCCAGATGCCCTCGAGCCCGTCAAGCTCCCCCGGCTCGTGCACGACCTCGCCGACGATGCCGAGACCGTGCCCGAGCCACCGCAGCACGGTGCGCCCGGCGAGCCGGCGCTCGTGCAGCGCGACGAGAGCGACGAGCCGGCCGTCCCGGCGGGCGGCGACGACATGCAGCTTGCCTCGGCCGAGGTGCTCCCACCAGGGCAGCGC
>JAYUAM010000975.1:0-2891 GCA_043741295.1 Acidimicrobiia bacterium | reverse complement strand
GCGTCGTCGAGCATGCTGGGATCGACGTCCTGCAGCTCGAGGTTGCGGGTCTCGAGCCGGGGGCGCGTGGTGGCGTGCCAGTCGGCGACCACCGCGCGCCACGGGCGCTCGGCCATCGTGCGGGCCGCCACCGTGGCCCTCCGGCGCATCTGCGGGTGCAGGCGCACGACGAGCTTGAGCAGCGGGATGGGTGGCAGCTTCGCGGCCGGCTTGTCGGGCCGGATGAGCGGCCGCAGTCGGCTGTACATGAAGCCGTTGACGAACCGGACGTCGAGCGTCTCGGCCGCCATGCCGAACTCGGCAAACGCCTTGCGGATGCCCGCGGCGCAACCGCCCATCAGCATCTGGGAGATCGGCGTCGTGCCACCGGGGTAGTGGGTGAGATCGAGGTCCCACCCTCCTGGACCCGGCGGCAGGAACGCGTCGGTCGGTTCGGTGCGGCTCACCGTGTCGTCAGTCGAGGGCCTTCTCGACCATGTCGGCGCCGCGGTGCACGACGTTGCTCGCCGCGTCGCGCGCCGCGGTCATCGCCTTGCTGCCGCCGAGCATCGTGTCTTCGAGCTTGCCGTCGTCAACCGCCAGCCACACGAGAACACCGAGCACCGCGCCGATCAGCGGGAACACGATGAACACCCACAGCTGCTTGAACGCCTCGGTGCCGGAGAAGATCGCGGCACCGAAGCTGCGGGCCGGGTTCACGCT
Organism: Acidimicrobiia bacterium; assembly: GCA_043741295.1. Lineage (GTDB taxonomy): Bacteria > Actinomycetota > Acidimicrobiia > Acidimicrobiales > Ilumatobacteraceae > JAYUAM01. The sequence continues at coordinate 2,189 of JAYUAM010000975.1, read as the reverse complement.
CGTGTTGTCCACCTGGATCGAGATGAGGTGGATGAGCGCGAGCGTGAGGCCGACGGCGAGCCCGGTGAGGGCCGAGTGGAACTTGCGGTGCGTCGATGCCAGCACGACGAAGCAGAGCAGCGCGGTGAGCACGATCTCGACGACGATCGCCGAGCCGAGGTTGAACCCGCCCGGGCTCCACTTGCCGAAGCCGTTGGCGGCGAAGTGGTTCGTCGAGTCGAACCCCTTCTGACCCTTGGCGATGATCCAGATGATCAGCCCGCCGACGAACCCGCCGAGCAACTGGGCGAACACGTACTGGACGAACTGGCCGAGGTTGATCTTCTTGGTGATCAGCATCGCCAACGACACCGCGGGGTTGACGTGGCAGCCCGAGATGCCACCGATGGCGTAGGCGAGGATGAGCAGCGAGAAGCCGAACGCGAAGGCGATGCCGATCTGGCCGACCGCCGCTCCGGCGAGGATCGCCGTGCCCGGTCCACCGATCATCAGCACGGCGGTGCCGATCAGTTCGGCGGCGAACGCCTTGAGATCCCTGTCCATGTCTACCAACCCCCCGTGGATGGCCACGCTCGCGGCGGCCGCGGAAGCTCATCATGCCCGAGTTTGCCGGCCCCGCCGCGCATACGGCGGTCGGCCGTCAGCCGCCATCGCGGCGTCGACACGAAGCAGGATGGTGGCCACGGTCCGTGATGGATGTCCGGAACCGCGGGGCGTGGCTCGCGTACTACCGTCACGCAGAGCGCTCCGCGGGGAACGTTCCCAGGTGGGAGGTGAGACGTGAAAAAGGTTCTGGTTCTTGGGGTCGGCCTCGGCCTGGTACTCACGGTCGTCGCACCCGCCGCTGCGGCGACCGGCACGGCCACCGGCCCGAGCGGAGCGACGTACGCGTTCGCCACGACGTGCGCCACGGCCTCGATGACGGCGAACGTCGACATGAATGCGGCCAATGCCTTCGAAGGCCTGTTCGTCGAGGACCAGAACGGCGACTCCCGAGGCGGTCACGTGAAGGACGCGGCGGGCAACGACATCACCGCCACGCGCACGAACTGGAAGGCGAGCGTCTTCTTCGGCTCGGACACCTCCATCGACCTCTCGCTCTTCGAGATCGGAGCGACGGTCGACACCAAGGTCGCCGGACCGGTGAGCCTGAGCACGTGCCCGGACTACTCGACCACGCCCGGCTCGTACTTCACGCCGCTCGCCCCGAAGCGCGTGCTCGACACCCGGCCGACGTCGGCGGTCAGCTACACGGGGGCCAAGCCGGCGGCCAGGGCCCAGGTGAACGTGACGCTCGCCGGCCAGTTCGGCGTGCCGGCCGATGCCGTCGCCGTGGCGCTCAACGTCACCGAGACGGAGTCCACCCTGCCGGGGTACGTCCAGGTGTTCCCGACGAACCGGGCGATCGCCGGGGGTTCGTCGAACCTCAACGCGAGTGCTACGGGCCAGACCATCGCCAACTCGGTGATCGTGCCGCTCGGTGACGGTGGTGCCGTGTCGTTCTTCACCCAGACCGGCGCGCATCTGCTCGCCGACGTCGCCGGGTACTTCAAGGCGACCACGGTCGACGTGGCCGGCGGCCGGTACAAGACGGTCGCACCCGTGCGCGTGCTCGACACGCGCCCGACATCGTTGAAGGGATATGCGGGCGCGAAACCGGTGGCCAAGGGCCGGGTCATCGCCACCGTCGCCGGTGCGGCCGGTCTTCCCGCCGTGGCCGATGTCGCCGCGGTCGTGCTCAACGTGACGGCCACCGAAGCGACCGGCCCGGGCTTCGTGCAGGTTGCCGCCGCCGGTGCGCTCACGCCCGGTGCGAGCTCGAGCCTGAACGTCGAGCGGGCGAAGGAGACGATCCCGAACCTGGTGATCGTCCCGGTGAGCGCAACCGGTCAGGTCGAGCTGTACACGCAGGGCGGTACCCATCTGCTGGTCGATGTGCTCGGCTGGTTCACCAATCCCTCGGTGCCGGTCGGCCGCGACGGCCTGTTCGTGCCGATGAGCCCGGAGCGCGTGCTCGACACGCGTGCCGGATCGGCGGTGAACTTCTTCGCGTCGCTGCGCCTCGGGGTCGACCAGAACAAGCCGGCGGCGTCGGCGACGGTACCGATCGTGTTCCACGGACTGCCGGCCATCGCCGGGCCCGTCGTCCTCAACCTGACGGCGACCGACGCCACGACGCCGGGCTTCGT
>JAYUAM010000974.1:0-2891 GCA_043741295.1 Acidimicrobiia bacterium | reverse complement strand
GTGTCGGCGATGATGGGGTTGGCCGCCATGGCTGGCTGGTTGGTTCCCGCGGCGATGCTCGCCGCGGTGTTGACATGGATGGTGAGACGGGTGGCGATGGACAAGTTGGGTGGCATTGTGGGCGACGTGCTCGGCGCGGTCGAACAGGTGGTGGAGATCGGCGTCATGCTCGTGGCGTCGGCCGTCGTGCACCGCTCGGCATCGCCGCTCGGATGGTGGCCGGCGTGAGCGGGGAACTGGCGACGGCGCTCGCAACACTCGCCCCGCTCGACGCCAAAGCCGTCGCCGCGGCGACCGCCCGCCAGGGTCGCCTGGTCAAGCCGGCCGGCGCGCTCGGTCAGCTCGAGACGCTCTCGATCCAGCTCGCCGGCATCGCCGGACAGTGCCCACCACCGGTGCCCGCGCACCCCGCCGTCGCCCTGTTCGCCGGCGATCACGGGGTCGTCGCCGCCGGCGTCACGCCATGGCCCCAGGAGGTCACCGCTCAGATGGTGGCGGCCGCGTGTCACGGCGGCGCCGCAGTCTCCGTACTGTGCCGGCAGTTCGGCGCGCGCCTGGTGATCGTTGATGTCGGCGTGGCCAGCGCGCTGACCGCTCACCCGCTGTTGCTCGACCGCAAGATCGGCGCCGGCACCGCCGATCTCTCGCGCGGCCCGGCGATGCATCGCGACGACGTCGACGCCGCCCTCGACGTCGGTGCTGCCGTGGCCGCACTGCTCGTCGCCGAGGGCGCCGACCTGCTCGTGACGGGCGAGATGGGGATCGGCAACACCACCGCCGCCGCCGCGGTCATCGCCGCGATCACCGGCGCTCGCGCCGAGGCCTGCACCGGGCGCGGCACCGGCATCAACGACACGATGCTCGCCCACAAGACGGCCATCGTCGCCGCTGCGGCCCAACGCGCTCGGGCTCACGCCGCTGTCGGTGACGCACGGGCGATAGTCGCCGACGTCGGCGGATTCGAGATCGCCGCCCTCGCCGGGTTCGTCATCGGTGGGGCGGCCGCCGGGGTTCCGGTGGTCCTCGACGGGGTCATCACGCTCGCCGCCGCACTGGCCGCCGAACAGCTCGCGCCCGGCGTCGTCGCCCGGGTGATCGCCGGGCACCGCTCGGTCGAACCCGGCGCGTCGTTGGCGCTCTCGGCGCTCGGCCTCGACCCGGTCATCGACCTCGGGCTGCGCCTCGGCGAGGCGAGCGGTGGCTGTCTCGCCGTGCCCATCGTGCAGGCGGCGGCGGCCACGCTCGGCTCGATGGCCACCTTCGACGCCGCCGCGGTCACCACGATCGGCTGACGCGCTCGGGCTGTCGACGAGCACCCGTCCGTTCAGCGCAACGCCGGGGCGACCAGGACGGCTACGACGACGACCTCCAGCGTGCCGACGACGATGCCGAACCCGGCCCGGCGGCGCGCGAGCTGGTCGGAACTCGCCCGCAACTCCCGCCACGCCAGACCCCCGAACACGACCGCACCGACGCCCAGCGGCGCGCAGCCGACGCCGAACAGCGCGAGCCAGCCGGCGGCGACGGCCTTCGGGTTCCTGCCGATCGGCAGCACCGGCGCCGGCGAGGACGGCGTGCCCAGGGGTGGAAGGCGATGCTCGGGGATGTACCCGCCGGACCCGAATGCGCCGAGCGATCCCGGGTAGGCGTGGACCTCCGGCGAAGGCGTGGCAGCCGGCGACTCGGGCGGCGCTGGCTGGGGCGGGAGCGATGACCACCACGAGGGAATCCGAACGCGATGCCGGACCGGTCGCGGGCACCGCGCTGCCCAAGCGGATGCCGACGCTCGACGGCATCCGCGGCATCGGCATGGTCGCCGTGCTCGTCGCCCACGTCTCGCAGCAGTGCGGACTTTCGTCGTCGTCCACCGACAACGCGATGCTCAAGGTCCTGCTGCGCGGCGGCTGACGCGAGCCGGGTCCGGCCGGCCGATCGACGGTCCGGTCAGTGCCCACCGCTTCGGTCCGTCAGCTGCGCACCGGTCTGACCTCGGCCGGCTCGTGGAGCGTGGCGGCCAAGCGGGCGAGCGCGGGATGGCGGTCACGCTCGTCGGTGACGATGGCCAGGCGGACAACGGGCCGACCGCCAGCAACGGCGGAACGGCCGGCACGGACGATGGCCCGGGCGTCCGCCCCGACGGGCACCGCGTCGAGATCGACCCCACTAGCGCACACCGCGACGAGGGAGGCTCCGTCATCGTCGATGCCGACGGCGACGCACGGCACCGGGTCCTTCAGGTTGGCGCGGGGAAGCGGCGACGGCGCAACCGCGAACGACCGGGCCCCGACCAGCGTCGGGTCTTCGATGATCCGCTGCCGGAGTCGACGCTCGGCGCCGAGCCGGTTGAGGGCGTGCGGCTCGGCGCCCGGTCGGCGGTGGGCACTGACCCGGTGGACGAGCTCGACAATCTGCTCGGCCGTCGGGTCGCCGTACATCACGCGGAACATCTCGCGGTCGGCGGCGCCGACACCGACCTCGAGGTGCGGGAGACCGGGACCGGCACCGACGCCGCCACGGTCACCGTCGTCAGCGTCAGCGTCAGCGTCGCCACCACGGTCGCCGTCAGCGTCGCCGAACACGACCCGGCACACTTCGAGCCCGTAGACCTCGCCGGACAGAACGCCGTGCTCCACCACCGGATCGGCGCCCGCTCGACGGATCAGTTCGACGAACCCGTCGAGCCCGATCGGCTGCGGGGCCGATACCGGGGCGGGCGCCGGCTCGACGGGGCGGAGTACGCGTCCGTCGACGGCCGACACCCGTACGGCGGGGCGGGCGAAGTAGGTGGCGCGGCGGGCGAGGTGGCCGGCCACCTCGGGGTCGTCGACCACGAGGTGCAGCGCGGCGACCCCCTGCTGCGCCGCCCAGGCGAGCGCTCCGCCGAGCGATCG
>JAYUAM010000973.1:0-6818 GCA_043741295.1 Acidimicrobiia bacterium | reverse complement strand
GGGTGCGGGTGGCGCGCTCGATGTTCGGCGGCGCCTACGTGGTCGACGACTTCTCGCTCGTGCTCAAGGGCCTGTTCCTCGTTGCCGGATACGTCGTGATCCTCCTGTCGACGAACTACGTCGAAGAGGGCGGCTACTACCAGGGCGAGTACTACGTGCTCCTGCTCACGGCGATCCTCGGCATGGTGATGATGGCCTCGAGCCGCGACCTCGTCTCGATCTTCATCGCGCTCGAGTTCCTCTCGATCCCCGCCTACATGCTGGCGGCGTGGCGCAAGCGCGACACCAAGTCGAACGAGGCGGGCGTGAAGTACTTCCTGCTCGGCGTGTTCGCCTCGGCGGTGATGCTCTACGGCATGAGCCTGCTCTACGGCGAGACGGGCACGACGCTGCTCTCGGGCATCCGTACCAAGCTCGCCGCCGAGGGCCGCACGTCGGCCCTCACGGCGCTGGCCGTGGTCTTCGTCGTCGTCGGCTTCGCCTTCAAGGTGTCGGCTGTGCCCTTCCACACGTGGGCCCCAGACACCTACGAGGGGGCGCCGACGCCGATCACCGCGTTCCTGTCGGTCGCCTCGAAGGCCGCCGGTTTCGTGGCCCTCGTCGTGCTCCTGGTCGTCGGGTTCGCGCCGGCGAGGGACGTGTGGCAGCCGTTCGTGTGGGTGCTGTCCGCCCTGTCGATGACGGTGGGCAACCTGCTCGCACTGCGGCAGAAGAACATCGTGCGCATGCTCGCCTACTCGTCGGTGGCGCAGGGTGGGTTCATCCTCATGCCGCTCGCCGTCGCTGGCAGTTCCGACCTCCAGGTCGGCCGCGACTCGCTCACCGCCATCGTCACCTACCTCATCGTGTACGCGGCGATGAACCTCGGCGCCTTCGCCGTCGTGATGGCCGTCGCCCGCCGCACGCGTTCGGGCGACATCGCCAGCTTCGGCGGACTGTTCAGCTACGCCCCCGGCATGGCGCTGGCGATGACGCTGTACCTCGCTGCGCTCGCCGGCATCCCGCCGGCCGGCGGCTGGATCGCCAAGTTCTACGTGTTCAAGGCGGCGACGGCCGGCGGCTCGTGGGGCACCGTGCTCGCCGCCATCGGCGTCGTGAACTCGGTGATCGCCTTCGCCTACTACGGCAACGTGTTGCGTGAGATGTGGATGCGCCCGGCGCCCGAGGGCGACACCTCGCCGGTGCGGGTGCCGCAGTCGCTCGGCATCGCCCTTGGCATCACGGCCGTGGCCACCCTTGCCATCGGCATCCTGCCGAACCTGGTGCTCCGATTCGGCGACATCGCCCAACTGCTGCGCTGACGGGCGGACGGCAGGTGTGAGCGAGGCTGCCCCGCTGTCCGCTGCGCTGGCCGACCGCCTCACGGCGCGGATCGGCGCCGACGGACCACTGCGGTTCTCGGCGTTCATGGACGCCGCGCTCTACGACGAGCACGGCGGGTTCTACGCCACCGGTGGACAGGCGGGGCGGCGCGGTGACTTCCTGACGAGCCCCGAAGTCGGCCCGTTGTTCGGCGCCGTACTCGCGCGCGCGATCGACCGGTGGTGGCGCTCGGCCGGCGCGCCGCCCCTGTTTGACGTGGTCGACGCCGGTGCCGGGCCGGGCACGCTCGCCCGCGCTGTGCTCGCCGCCGACTCGGCGTGTGCCACGGCCGGCGCGCTGCGCTACGTGGCCGTCGAACGCTCGCGTGCACAGCGGGCCCTGCACCCCGCTGGCGTCCGATCGACCGATCGGCTCGCCGTCGAGCCGATCCACGGGGTGATCGTGGCCAACGAGCTGCTCGACAACCTGGCGTTCGACATCGCCGTGTGGGACGACGGTTGGAAGCTGGCGACCGTGAGCGCGACAGGCGGCCACTTCGTCGAGCTCCTCGCGGCGATGCCGGTCGACCTCGCCGAGCTGGCGGACACGCTCCCACCGATCGCAGCGCACGGTGCACGGGCGCCCCTGGCTTCGGGCGCGTGCGCCTGGCTGCGGGGCGCGCTGGCGATGCTGGATGCGGGGCGACTCGTCGTGATCGACTACGCCCGACCCACGAGTGAGCTCGCCGCGACGCCATGGCGGGAGTGGTTGCGCACGTACCGCGAACACGCGCGAGGCGACCATCCGCTGCGCGACCCGGGAAGCCAGGACATCACCGCCGACGTGCCGCTCGACCAGCTCGCCGCGGTCGTGCGCCCGCCGGATCGCGTCGTCACCCAGGCCCGCTTCCTGGCCGAGCATGGGATCAGCGAACTGGTCGAGGAGGGCCGCCAGGTTGCGGTCGAACGAGCGCACCTCGGCGACCTGACCGCGCTGCGCGCCCGCAGCCGCCTGCGCGAAGGCGACGCCCTGACCGACCCCGCCGGCCTCGGCGGATTCACCGTCGCCGAATGGATCGTGCCGGCGTCACGCTGACGCAGCGGCAGGTTCAGGCGGGGCGAGGCAGCCGGATGAAGGTGAGGTCGCGCACGCCGGCGAGGCGCGCATCGAAGCTGAGAAGTGGTTGAGATTCCCGCCGCGCGAGGGCGACGGCCAGGCCGGTGGCGATCGAGCAGTCGAGGTCCTCGGCCCAACGCAGGCCCGCGCCCGCAAGCGAGAGGTCCGGATACCACGTGACCGGCGCTCGCTGGAGGTCGAAGATGTCGGCCAGTGCTGCGGCTGGTGCGCCGACGTTGCGGTCGGCGACCAGCGCGAGGACGTCGGTGACGACTGCGTGCGGCGCCGCCGCACCTTCGAGACGCAGCTCCTGTCCACACCGCACGAGGCCGCACCACGCGGCCAGCGCACCGGCGTCGACGACCGCGAGCGCAAGCTTGATCACCTGTCGAGGGCGGCGCGCCGCCGGCTGGCCTGTCTCGCCACGGCGGCATCGACCGCCTCAGGCTCGGACGCCGTTGGGCGGCGCAGGCGTTGGAGTTCCACCATCTCGTCGGCGGATCGCATCTGCGCGTCCCGGGCGAGGAGCTGGCGCACGTACTCCTGAACAGACAGGCCAGCGGCGCTCGCCTTGCTGGCGATGCGACGCACGACGCTCTCGTCGACACCCTTGATCGTCAATGCGCTCACGTGATCAGTATGCGATCAATGGTTTCGAAACGCAACCGCACGCGGTTGCATTCCGGCCCCAGACAGACCCTCGGCCCGTCCGCGTTGGGACACTCGAGGGCGCCTGGACGCACCCGAGTGACCCAACCGGCGCGGGATGAGCGCGGGCGGGCTCCTGGGCGAGGCGTGCCCGTCAAGTGAGCTGGGCCAGCCGTTCGGCCAGGGGCCAGGCGCCGTCGGTGGTGTTGGCGACCACGCTCCAGGTGCGGCCTTTGCCAGGGTCGTGCACGCTGCGGAACGAGCAGCCGGCGTCGCAGCCTTCGAGTTGGACCGCCGGGCCGGTGCCGTCGAGCCAGAACCCGAGGCCGTAGCGGTTCCGGCCGCTGACTGTCGTGCTGCGCGGGCGCACCATCTCGGCGACCGACGCCGGCGACACGATGCGGCCGGCGAACAACGCCCGCCACAGCGCGGCGACATCGGCCACGGTCGTGTACACGCCGCCGTCGCCGTTGCCGCGCACGGGCAGGTGGAACACGTTCGTTCGCAGGCCGGTCGTCGACAGGTAGCCGAGCGCCGTCCGATTCGGCAGCTCGTCGGAACGGTTGTAGGCGGTGTCGGTGAGCCCAGCGGGCGCGCACACGCGTTCGTGCGCGAGGTCGTGGAACGCCAGGCCGACGGCCCGCTCGGCGAGCAGCGCGAGCACCACGTAGCCACCGTTGCAGTACGAGAACCCGGTGCCGGGCGCGAACTTCGTCGGATGGCCGTCGAGCACGCGGAGGAACTGCTCCGTCGCCGCCAGCTCGTGCACCGGCACGGGCAGGAGGTAGGCGTCGAGATCGAGGTCGCCGTCCTCGTCGAGGTAGTCGCCGATGCCGGAACGGTGGGCCAGGAGCTGCTCGACGGTGACGCCGTCATCGATCAGGGGGAGGTCGGTGCCAAGGATCGACCGGGCGGTCGTACCTAACGCGAGCGTGCCGTCCTCGACGAGTGACATCACCGTGAGCGCGGTGAGCGCCTTGGCCGCGCTGGCCACGGCGAAGCGCGTGTCGACGGCGTTGGCAATGCCGTGCGCACGGTCGGCCAGCCCGTAGGCACGCTCGAGCTCGACGGTGTCGCCCCGGTCCACCCGCACGACGCCCGAGAACGCGGTCTCGACGGCGATGCGCTCGATGTCGTTTGCGAGCAGATCCACGGCCCGACAGTAGGTGTCAGCGCGCGCAGGGGGCGACGGCAATCTGCACGAGATCTCCACAACCCTCGCGGGACTTCCGCCGCCGCGCCGCCCTCCCCTTCGTAGGTGGGGCGGCGGATCGTGGTGATCGAAGACGACGAGACGATCGGCGCGGCGGTGGCCGAACGGCTACGCAGCGACGGGTTCGCCGTCGACGTGGCGACCGACGGACTGGACGGCGTCGCCCTCGTCGCCGCTACGGCTCCCGATCTCGTCGTTCTCGACGTCATGTTGCCGGGCATCGACGGGTTGGAGGTGTGCCGACGCATCCAGCGCGACCGCCACACCCCGGTGATCATGCTCACCGCACGCGACGACGAGATCGATCAGCTCACCGGTCTCGCCGTCGGCGCCGACGACTACCTCACCAAACCGTTCAGCCCCCGCGTGCTCGTCGCCCGCGTCCACGCGCTCCTGCGCCGCACGGACGAGCGTCGCCAGCCGACCGTGCTCCGGGTCGGCTCTGTCGAGATCGACACAGGCCGCCGGGCCGTGCGCCGGGCCGATGTCGAGCACCACCTCACGCCGACCGAGTTCGAACTGCTCGTGTGTCTCGCCAGCAGACCGGGCGTTGTGCGTACTCGCGAACACCTCGTGGCCGAGGTGTGGGGCTACCAGGACGGTGGCGGTCTGCGCACGGTCGACTCGCACGTGCGCGCGCTGCGCCGCAAGCTCGGCGACGACTGCGTCCGGACCGTGCACGGTGTCGGCTACGCACTGGCGGAGAACCCGTCATGAGGCGCCCGCAACCGCTGCGACGCGTGCCGGCGATCAAGGCGAAGATCGGTCTGCTCATCGTGCTCGCCACGGGGACGGCGGCGACCACGAGCATCGTCGGCTACCGACTCGGGTGGCCGATCTGGCTGCGGCCGCTCGTCGCCTGTGCCCTCTCGCTGGCGATCGTCGAGGTGCTCGCCCACGGGCTCACGTCGCCGCTGCGCGAGATGGAGCACGCCACGTCGCGCATGGCCCGCGGCGACTACTCGGTGCGCGTCGACGACCGGGCCGACGACGAGGTCGGCCGGCTGGCCACGGCGTTCAATCGGATGGCCGGCGAGCTCGCCGAGGTCGACCGTCAACGTCGCGATCTCGTGGCCAACGCCTCCCACGAGCTGCGCACGCCGATCAGCGGCGTGCAGGCGACGCTCGAGAACCTGATCGACGGCGTCATCCCCGTCACGCCGGCCACGCTGCTGGCGATGCACGGGCAGATCGATCGCATGGCCGCTCTGGTGAACGATCTGCTCGACCTCTCCCGCTTGGAGGCCGGTGCGGCGCCGCTGCACCTTGCCCCCGTGTCGCTCGGCGAGCTGGCCCACGCCGTTGTCGCCGACCTGAAGGTGAGCCACCCGACGTTCGAGGTCGCAGTCTCGAACATCGGCATCGATCACGAGCTCGTGGCCGACGGCGACCGGCTGTCACAGGTGATGATCAATCTGCTCACGAACGCTTCGCGCTACAGCGCCCGCGCCATCGTCGAGATCGACCACGACGGGCGCCGGGCGCGTGTCGTCGTGGCCGACGACGGGCCGGGCATCCCGCCGGGCGAGGAGGGCCGGGTCTTCGAACGGTTCTACCGCGCCGATCGCGCGCGACCTTCGGGCGGTGCCGGGCTCGGACTCGCCATCTGCCGGTGGATCGTCGAGCTGCACGGGGGCTCGATCCGGGCCGAGCCGAACCTGCCCCATGGTTGCCGAATGGTGCTCGACCTTCCGCTGCGTCCGCCGTCCTGACCCGAGGAGCACGTCATGACCCTGCCACCGCCTTCCTTCAACGCGCCCATCGACGCGTCGGTCGCCGGTGCGGCCCTGCCGCAATGGGCCGCACCGGCGCCCCCGGGCAACCGCTCCGGGCCGCTCCCGGGCCGACGCCCGCCCCGACGGCGGCCGGGGGTGAGCCGCCGATCGGCGCTCGCCGGTCTCGCGCTCGCCGGGCTCTACGGCGTCGTCGTCGACCTCGCGCTGCGGCGCTCGCCGGCCTCGGTGATCGGCGCGTTCGCCTCCGGGCTCCTCCCGGTGCTCGTGCTCGTCGTCGCCCGCCCGCACCACCGATCGGCGTGCCTGCTGCTCGGCGCGGCGGCCGTTGTGGCGCCGTGGGTGGCGTGGCGCGACAGCCCGTGGCTCGTGCCGCTCGATCTCGCGCTCGTCGGCGCATTGACGCTGCTCGGCGCCTCGCTTGCCTCCGGCGGCCGGGTGGGTGACCGCATGTGGGTCGTCGGACGACTCCTGGCGACGGCGGCGTTCCGGGTGGGTTCCGGACCGCGGTGGGCGTGGGTGCAACTGCGGGCGCTGCGTCCGGCGCCCGACGGCTCGACCACCGGCCAGGCGCAGCGGGCGGGCGCGTGGCAACGGGTCGGCGTGCCCGCGGCCAGGGTCCTCCCGGTGATCGCGCTCGTCCTCGTGCCGCTCGGCTCGGGTGATGCTCTGTTCGCCTCGTGGTTCCGGCTCCCCGTCGACGGCTGGACGGCGGTCGGTCATCTCGCCCTCGTCGCGATCGGCGCGATGGTGTTCGCGGGCGTTCACCTCGTCACGATCGATGATCGACCCGCCGACGAACAAGC
>JAYUAM010000972.1:0-1041 GCA_043741295.1 Acidimicrobiia bacterium | reverse complement strand
GCATCACGGTCAGCTACTGGACGACCGACGACGCCGCCCGGGCCTGGAAGCAGGTCGCTGAGCACCTCGGCGCCCAACGACTCGGACGCGAGCGCTGGTACGACGGCTACGTCACGCGCGTGGCCACAGTCGAGCGCGACTACGCCTGGCCGTGATCGCAGTCCGACGGCGTCAGGCCGCGGGCGTCGGTGGTGGTGTCGGGGCCGGCGGCGGGGGCGTGGTGAGCAGTCCGAAGACGTCGACGACGACGTCGGTCGGCTGGCCGGTGTAGATGCACGCCTCGCCCGAGGTCGACAGCGCGGTGACCACGAGGTTCGAGCGGATCTCGCCGCTGGCCGCGGTGCCGTTCGTGTTCAGGTTGCTCGCCACCGGACGCGGCGCGTCGCAGGGGTACACCGTCACGAACGTCGGTAGCGCGGCGCCGACCGAGGTCACGCTGAGCACGGCGCCGCGCGCTACGCCGACCGGAACCCGCAGCACGCCGTTCGCCGGGAGGCGAGCGCCGCCCTTGCCCGCCCGCGTGTCGACCAGCCGCGTCGGCGCCTTGGCCACGTGCAGTGGGCCGGTCGAGGCGATCCAGCCGTTGACGTCGACGATCACCTGCACGCTGGAGTTGCCGGTGACGCACAGCCGTCCGTCGGCCGGAAGTGCGACGAGCGCGGCGTTCGCCACCGTGTCGCCCTTCTCGAAGTTGACGATCGACGTGTCGGTCGACTGCCCGCACGGAAACACGGCGAGCCAGCCGGCCGACGCCGCTCCGACGGCGGTGACGTTGACGGCGATGCCGGTCGGCGACGCCGGTCGGCCGGCGACCGTGGCGGTGCCGAGCTCGAGCACTTCGCCACTGGCCAACGCCCCCTTGCGCTTGACGAGCCCCGAGCCGTCCCGGGTGTCGACGAGGCGCAGCGGTGTGAGTGGCGTGAGCAGGTTCGTGGACGACGGTGACGTGTAGCCGAAGAGATCGACGATCACGTCACTGCGCTCCTGCGCGAGAACGCACAGGTCGGTCCCCTGGATAGGCACGATGGCGCTCGTGGCGCG
>JAYUAM010000971.1:0-1041 GCA_043741295.1 Acidimicrobiia bacterium | reverse complement strand
CCGCCGCCGACCCGTCCATGTAGGCGAGCAGGTCGCCCCACGTCTCGTACGACGAGATCGTGAGGTCCATCGTCATCGAACGCAGGAAGCGCCGGAAGCACTCGGGGTCGATGGCGAACCGCTGCACGGTGTCGACCACGGCGGCGAGGACCGGGTCCTCGCTCGTGCCGCGTGCGAGATCGGCGAAGAAGCGGTCGCCGAAGTCGGCCAGCGCTATCGACCGTTGCTCGACCGGGATGTCGTCGCCGAGATCATCGACGATGTCGTCGGCGTACCGGCAGAACCCGTACAGCGCGTGCACGTGCGGGCGCTTCTCCTTGGGGAGCACCATCGTCGACCAGTAGTACGTCGTGCCATGGCGACGGTTCAGCTCAGCGCACCGGCGGTAGGACAAGTCCAAACTTCGTGCTCGCTGCGCTCGCCTGCCGTGCTCGGCGTCGCGGCGCTCGGCGCTCGCCGAACCGTGGCTGTCTCGTGCTCGCTGCGCTCGCCTGCCGTGCTCGGCGTCGCGGCGCTCGCCGCTCGCCGAACCTCCAGCGTCGTGCTCTTGGTGGCCGCCGTCGGTGCTCATGGTCGGCGGCCCGCGAACTGTTGGACGCGTTGGGCGGCGAGCTTGCCGGAGATGAGCACCATCGGCACGCCGACCCCAGGCAACGTCGACGACCCGGTGAACACCAGCCCGGGCGCCCGCTCGTCTACGTTCGACGGACGGAACGGACCGGTCTGGCGGAACGTGTGGGCGAGGGCGAACGGCGTGCCCCGCTCCATACCGGCGCGCTCCCAGTCGAGCGGGTCGATCACCGCTTCAACCTCGACGTCCACCGGGTAGCCGAGGCCGGCGACCCGCGCGCGCAACGAGTCGGCCAGTTCTCTGCCGCGCACGGTCCAGTCGATGCGTCCATCGAGGTTCGGCATCGGCTCCAGTGCGTACATCGTCGAGCATCCCGTCGGGGCGAGCGACGCGTCGTCGACCGAGTGCATCGTCACCAGGATCGACGGGTCGGGCATGCGTTCGCCGTCGTGCATGATCGCCCGGAACGC
>JAYUAM010000970.1:0-2895 GCA_043741295.1 Acidimicrobiia bacterium | reverse complement strand
TCAGCGGGCGAACTGGGCGAGGTCGGCCTCCCCGCCGTTGACGACGAAGCCGCGGGCGGTGGCCATCGGAACGGCTGGCCGTCTCGGCAGGGTGGCGCCGACCAGCTCACCGTCGAGGTCGCCAGGACGGAGCAGCACGCCAAGGCGGGCGCGGCGCAACGGTCTCGTCCAGTGCCCGTAGTTGTTGCGCAACGGGTCGGCCCGTCCGGCAGCCACGATGACGAGACCGGGTAACGCACGATCGATCAGCTGGGCGACGACGCCCGTGGGGTCCTCGAACTGATCGGCGTCGTCGATCAGGACGAACGTGGGCTCGACCGCCGGCCCGACGGCGCCAGCGAGCAGCTCGAGCTCCTCGGGCAGCAGAAGGTCGGCGCGCACGCCGGCGGCGACGAGGGCCGCGGGAACCGGCGAGCGAGGCCCGGCCACGACGACGAGCCGCGCCGCGGCACGGTTCCCTCCCCCCGAGGCCGGGCCCCCCGAGGCCGGGCCCCCCGAGTCGACAGCTACCGGTCGGGCGAGCACCTTGGCGATGCCGACGAGCACCGAGCTCTTGCCTGATCGGGCGGGACCGGCCACGAGTGCGTGCTCACCGTCGTAGATCTCGAGCCACGCCGGCCCGAGCGTCGCCTCGCGGATGCCGACCGGCAGGCGCCAGGGCCGCGCATCGAACTGCGCGGCGGGCAACGCATCGCCGTCCACCTCGTCCGGAAGGGTTCCGACCCGTGCCGCCGCCCGTTCGGGCACCGGCGGTGGCCACGACGCGGCGATCGCCGTCAGGTCCGTCGGAGCGGTCATTCCGATCTGCACGACGAGGCCCTCCTCGGCGAACACCGCACCGCCCGGGCCGAACGTGGGCAGCACGCCGACGCGAGCGCCGACGGCGCTGTAGTCTCCCCGATCGGGGAGCCGCATCGCCCACTTCTGCCGGCACAGCGAGCCGAGCGGACCGGCGGCGAGCGCAGCGCGATCGGCGGTCACGACGGTGACCATCGCCACCTCGGGCCCGTCGCTGAACAGCCGGTTGAAGATGTCGAGCACCTGCGAACCGAAGGCGTCGTCGAACTCAGCGCGGAACGTGGCGAGACCGTCGAGCAGGATCATGATCCTCGGCAGCGTGCGGCGGGCGACACCGTCCAAGGACCGTCGGCGGTCGAGTTCGTCGCGCAGCTGGCGCACGAGACGCACCTGGCGCTCACGCTCGCCGCCGGCGACGACGGCACCGATGTGCGGAAGCTGTTCGAGCACCCTCAGATCACCAGCGCCGAAATCGAGGGCGTAGAGGTGGAGATCGGACGGCGATCGGCGACGGGCCGCCGCTGCCGCGATCGACACGAGGGTCGTCGTCACCCCCGAACCGACCAGGCCGACGACCATGAGGTTGCCGTCGGCCACCCTCCAGCCGAGCGGGTACTGCGCCTGACGGTCAGGGTCGTCGGCCAGGGCGACCGGTACCCAGTCGCCCTCGTCCGGGCGGTCCGCCCACACGTCGGCAAGGGCGAGCGCGGTCGGTAGCGGGTCAGGCCACGGGCGCCGGGGCGCGTCCTGGTGCGTGGCGGTGAAGCCGCCGCGCACGGCGGCGACGAGCCGGGTTAGATCGGTCGGTCCGTCACCGCCCAGTGGGCGAGCGACCGTCGACGGCCCGTCGAGCTTGTACGGCGAGACCTCGACTGGCGCAAGTGTGTGATCGGTGGCGGCGGCCGTCGACAGCGCCGTCTGTATCGGCACGATCTCCCCAGGCCCGAGGCGGATGTAGGCCCGACCGGCTCGACCGCGCGGGATCGACGCAGCGTCGGGCGCGCCGATGACGTCGCTCGAATCGCTCGCGTCCTGGACGCGCAGTGCGATGCGCAGGTTGGTGTTCGCCCGGATGTTGTCGCTGATCGCTCCCGATGGGCGCTGCGTGGCGAGGATCATGTGCACGCCCAGGCTCCGCCCGCGTTGCGCCACGCTGACGATGGCGTCCATGAACTCGGGCAGCTCCGACTTGAGCGTGGCGAACTCGTCGACGATGAGCACAAGGCGGGGCATCGGCTCACCGTCTGGGTAGGCCCTCAGGTAGCTCGGCAGGTCGCTCACACCTGCGTCACGCAGCCGGCGTTCGCGGTAGCGGAGCTCGGCCTCCATGCACCTCAGCGCCCGCTCCCCGAGACTGGCGTCGAGGTCGGTGACCATGCCCACGGTGTGCGGCAGGTGCGCACACTCGAGGAAGGCCGAGCCGCCCTTGTAGTCGATGAGCACGAAGGTGAGGTGCGCCGGATCGGTGTTCGCCGCCATTGACGCGACGATCGAGCGCAACAGTTCGGATTTGCCGGAGCCGGTGGTGCCGGCGATGAGGCCGTGCGGGCCGTCACGGACGAGATCGAGGGCGAACACGCCGGTCTCCGACACGCCGATCGGCCCGTGGGGCGACGGGTCCTCGCCGCCGCGCCGCCACCGTTCGACGACCGCGGCGGCGTCGAGCTCCTCGAACCCGAGCAGGGGGAGCAGGCGGGTCATGTCGGGCAGGCCGGCCCCGGCGATCTGCAGTTCAGGGTCCTCGAAGCGGGCGAGCGAGCGGGCGACGAGGCGGGCCGTCGTGTCGCTTACGCCGGCGGCCAGAAAGCTGTCGACCTGGGCGCCGATGGCTGGTTCGAGCATCACGGCCATGCCGTCGGCGCCCTCGAGCACGACGACCGTGGTGCACAGCGCCGGAAGGCGGTCCTGCGTCGACGCGATCACGATGCCGGCCACCGGCCCGGCCTGGCCCCGCAACAGCGAACGCACCGGCGACTGGCGGCCGCGCGTCAGCTCCTCGTCGTCGACCACGACGACGAGGGGCGCCCGTGGCGCGTCACCCGATGCACCCCGGCCGCTCGCGGCCGACCGCGAGCCTCCGCCTCCGGCGCCGCCGCC
>JAYUAM010000969.1:0-2896 GCA_043741295.1 Acidimicrobiia bacterium | reverse complement strand
CGCGGCTCGGGAACCCGTTGTTCAACGAGGTGATCGTGCCGATGGGCCGCAAGGACGAGTGGAACCGTGACACGCCCGATGGTGACTCGGACTACGCGCAGTTCGTCGCCAAACCCGAGCTCGCCAACCTGATCCCGGTGTTGTACCCGGGCGTGTTCCCGAACCTCGCCGCGCTGAACGCCAACGCAGCCAAGCCCCGCGCCGACCTGCTGGCGATCCTGCTCACCGGTCTGCCGTCGGGGATCATCCCCGGCTTCCAGAACTTCACGGGCACGACGCAGGCCGACATGCTCCGGCTGAACGTGGCGATCCCACCGGCCAAGGACGGAGTCCCGAACGTTCTCGGGATCCTCGGTGGCGACCTCGCCGGCTTCCCGAACGGTCGCCGGGTGTTCGACGACGTCGTCACGATCGAGCTGCGGGCCGTGGCCGGTCTCACCTACCCGCTCGTCGACCCGACGTTCACGCCCGACGGCGCGGCGGGCGTGGTCACCGACGGGGTCAACCCCGACGGCAACACGACGTACCTGAGGACGTTCCCGTATGTCGGCACCCCCAAGAGCGGCTACGACGTCGTGCCCTTGTCATGACGACGATCGACCGCGACCACACCCATGATCACGATCACGGGCACGATCATCCGCACTCGCACTCTCACGACGACGGGCATGACGGCGAGCAGCACCTGTCCGGCGCCGGCACGAGCGAGCGGGCGTTCGGTGGTCCGGTCACGGTCGACATCGGCAACGGTGCCGGTGCCCTCGTGCTCCTGCTGGACGACGACTGGCTGGAGGATGAGGTGCATCTGCGCCCGCTCAACGGTGGGGGTCCCTCGACCCACACCGGCGTGTGGGTACGCAAGGTCCCCTCGGGCGACGTGGTCGCCGCTGTGTTCGGCTCTCTTCCCAGGGGGACCTACGCGGTGCTCGACCACGATCGCTCGACGGTGATGGTCGAGGTCGAGGTACCCGACGGTCGGGTCGTCGACATCGACCTGCGCGGCCAGCACTGACGGGCCAGCACTAATGGACCAGCACTGACCGGCCAGCACTGATGGGCGGCACAAGACCGGGCGGCACGGCATGGACCGGGCCGGCGTCCTACGCCGGCCCGGTCACGTGGTCGTCTTCGGCGGACGCCAGCAGGCAGCGAGCAACCCGAGCCCGCCGCCGACGCCGGCAACGGCAACGAGCGCGAGCCCGACCCCACCGTCGAGGTCGCCGGTGAGCCCGACCGCTTCGTCGAGCGACCATCGCCCGGCGCCGAGGAGCGCTACGGCGAACCCGAGAAGGGCGAGCGTCATCACGTACTCGTAGCCCTCGCCGGGACGGAAGATGAAGAACCCGTTCCTGCGATGGTTGATCACGAAAGCGACGGTCATGATCCCGATCGCGCCGGCGGCGGCCAGCGGCGTGAGCAGCCCGGCGATCAGCAGCGCTCCGGCTCCCATCTCGACCACGCTGGCCAGCCAGGCGTGCACGATCGGCGGGCGCATGCCCATCGACGCGAACCACTTCGCCGTGCCGGCGATCTTGCCGCCGCGGAACACGTGGTTAACCCCGTGGGCGAGCATCACGACGCCGAGCGTCGCCCGCATCACCAGCAACCCGAGATCCACTGCCCAACCGCTCACGATCGCTCCCCCATCGCACCGGATGGCGCGAGGCCGATGCTAGCGACGGACACTGGCCGGCGATCCGACATCGACGGCTACCGTGCGGCGATGCCGACCGAGCACGCCTATGCCGCACCCGACCCGCCGGGAAGCAGGGGCCACCTGCTCGACCTCTACGCGCCCGATGAAGGAGCCGACGGCTCCGCACGCCCGTTGGTCATCTGGTCGAGCGGCTCGGCCTTCCTGTCCGACGACGGTAAGGCCGGCGCGGATGCGATGGCCGAGCGGTTCGCAGGGGCCGGCTGGGTGGTCGCCGGCGTGAGCGTGCGGTCAAGCGGGCAGGCGGTGTTCCCCGCGCAGGTGCACGACGTCAAGGCAGCGATCCGTTGGCTCCGGGCCCACGCCACGGAACATGCCATCGACCCCGAACGCCTCGCGATCATCGGCAACTCGTCCGGCGGATGGGTCGCCTCCATGGCCGCGCTGACCGCCGGGCACGACGAGCTTGAGGGTCTCGTCGGGGGACATCTCACCGAGTCGTCGTCAGTGAAGGCCGCCGTCGATCTCTACGGCCCCACCGACTTCCTGCAGATGGACGCCCACATGAGCCCGGCGTCGATCGACGAGTTCAACGCCATGGTGCAGACGACCGACGGCCACAACGACGCGGCGTCTCCCGAGTCCCGCTTGCTCGGTGCGCCGATCACCACGGTGCCGGCCGCCTGCGCAGCCGCCAATCCGGCCGCGTACGCCAGTTCCTCGGCTCCGGCCATGCTGATCGTGCACGGTCAGGCCGATCAGCTCGTGCCGCACCATCAGAGCGAGCTGCTGTACGAGGCGCTCGCGGCAGCCGGCGCCGACGTGACCTTCGTGTCGATCCCCGGCAACCGCCACGAGCACCCGTACCTGGCCGACGCGTCGCACAGCGACGGTCGGACCGTGCACACCACCCGCGCGGCCGACGATCCCGACATCGTCGCACTGCGGGACACAGGACCGACGTGGGTCGTCGTCGAAGGGTTCCTACGGCGCGCCCTCGACTGATCTCGCCGTCGGTCGGTGTCGTTGACGCGCTCGTCAGCCGTCGTAGTCGACGACCACGGCGGCATCGCCGGTCGGGCGGGCCTGACAGGTGAGCACGAGGCCATCGGCCACTTCCTCGGGCGTGAGGCCGTGCACGGACTCCATCGTCACCTCGCCGCTCGTCAGGCGGGCCGCGCACGTGGCGCACACGCCGGCCCGGCACGAGTACGGCACGTCGGGGCGCACGCGCTCCACCGC
>JAYUAM010000968.1:0-1042 GCA_043741295.1 Acidimicrobiia bacterium | reverse complement strand
GCCGCGTTCCGGCGGGCCCTCGTCCACCACCTCGACCACGAGGTCGTCGTCGGTGCCGTAGGTGCGGGCCCCGAAGACTGCCGGCACGTCGAGCACGCGAACCCACACGCCGTCGCGCACGTCGTTCGTGCGCAACGCCCGCTGGTCGCTGAGCTTGTGGGCGAGCGGGTCGTCCACCGGCAGGGCCCAGCTGTCGATCACACCCACCAGGTCGACGCCGAGCACGAGCCGCCACAGCGCCGTGTGTGCCGCCGGGGTGCAGGCGGCCAGTTCGGCGAGGTGGAGGATGTGGTCGCTGCGATCGGCGTGCCAGTTGTTCTCGACGCGGTACACAGCGAAGCCGTCGCGGTGGACGGCGTAGACCGCTGGGGCGATCGAGCCGGACGGGCGCGAGCGCGCGTCGACGAGGTGGCGCCACCAGTTCGCGTGGCGGCTCATCTCGCCCGGCTGCTGGCGGCGGTACCGGTCGTAGATCGCCGGCGCCAGCGCCGCGAACTGGTCGCCGTCCACGAAGCGCACGTCGTCGGCGCGACTGTTCCGTGCGTCTCGCGTGGCTCCGAGCCATTGGTCGTCGCGCAGCTGTACGAGGCGCCGATCGAGGCGAGTGAGCCGCGCCTGCGTCGCCACGCCGTACCCGAATCGGCCGTAGATGGCGCCCTCGGACGAGGTGAGCGCGCATGCCACGTCGCCGTGGTCGGCCGCTTCGGCGAACGCCGCGGCCGAGAGCGCGGCAAGGATGCCTCGCCGGCGGTGGGTCGCCGCCACCGACACCCACGTGACGCCGGCGGTCGCAACGGCGGCGCCGCCGGGCATCGTCATCTCGAAGCTGTAGGTGCCCGTCGTGCCGACGATCTCGCTCCGGTCGACCGCGACGCGGAACCGGTCGGGTTCGAGGACGAGCATCCGATTCGTGATGTCCTCGGGCGCGTAGCCGAAGCCGAAGTTGCGGCCGTCGACACGGAACACCTCGTCCAGCTCGTCAGGACGGGGTGCGCGGATGGCGGGGCTCATGCTCGCTAGCGTGCCATCCCGTGTCGGGGCG
>JAYUAM010000967.1:0-2899 GCA_043741295.1 Acidimicrobiia bacterium | reverse complement strand
GGCTGCGGCCTACGTCGAGTGCCTCGCCACCTACCGCCGGGTCGGCGACCGCAGCGGCGAGTCGTTCGCACTCCTCGGTCTCGGCGACATCGCCCGCGACAGGGGCGACCATGCGCAGGTCGTGATCCACTGCGAGCAGAGCCTCGCCATCACGAGGGACCTCGGCGGGCAGTGGGGCATCGCGTTCGCGCTGAACAACCTGGCGCTGGCGGCGGTCATGCGCGGAGACCTCGAAGAGGCCGCGCACGCCGCCGGCGAAGCGCTCGTCACGTTCCGGGCGCACGGCATCCGCGGAGGCGTGCTGGAGCTGCTCGTGACGACCGGCCAGATCTCCCTCGCCCAGGGTCGCCGGGACGAGGCCCGGGCCGCCCTGCGGGACGCCGTGGTGCAGGGCTGGCCGGCCGGGCGACGGTCGCCCGAGGAATCTGAGCGTGTCACGCCGGCGTCACGGCCGGGTCACGCCCGGCTGGTCTCATGATCGTCGTGCGGTACGACGCCGCCGCCGACAAGGAGCCCGCCATGTTCTACGCCAACCCCGACCTCCACCTCGCCCTCGGCAGCCAGCGCCGGGACGTCCTGCTCGCCGAGGCCCGGGCCTGCCGCCTGGCCCGCGACGGTTCGGCCCGCCTTCCGCTTTCGTCCCGGTTCGCTGCGATCACGGTGCGGTTCGCCCAGCTGCTCCGCCAGCCCTCCCTCCCGGCCGTTGCGATGGTGCAGGGACGGGCGTCGTAGGCGGCCCCCGCTCGATGGACGACACGCCTGGGGACGCGAGCTTGTGACGGATGGCTCGGAGAGCCGGACGAACCGACGGGTCAGGGGTAGTTGACGACGGTGACCGGAACGTCGGGGTTGGCGATGGTGGACGAACCGCCGACGCCGTTCACCACGTTGCGGATGCCGCCCCGGCCGTTCACCGGGTCGAGGAAGATCGTGAGCAGGTTGTGAAGCGAGCCCGCGGGCAGCGTCGACGGCACGACGTAGGCGTTGCTCGCGAAGATGTCGAGGCCCCGGTTGAAGAAGCTGTAGCTACCCATGCCATAGCCGTTGAAGGCCTTCACCTTGGCCGTCACCTGCAGCGCGGGGTAGCCCTCGATGCCGGGGCCGGCGCTCCAGGCCGCCTGGCTCGGCGGGTCGTAGGGCATCTCGTTCTGGAAGAACACCACGGTGCCGCGCTGGCCGTTCCAGACGACCTCGGTCTTCTGGTAGTGCTCGACGAACAGGCCGTACGCGGTGACGTCGTCACCGTTCACGACGACGCCGGTGTCGGCGGTGTTCGTCGTCCAGCCGACGCCGTTTCCGTGGTCGGCGCGCCAGGCCCACACGTCGTCGAGGATCACGTTCGAGCTGTTGACCACGAGGCTCGTGGTGGCGCGGCCGGCCGCCGCGCCGCCGATGCGGAAGAACACGTCGTGCAACGTGGTCGGGTCGGCGGCCGACCGGCGAGCGTCGTCGCCATCGCCGCCCTCGCGCTCGCGCTCGCCCACCTGCACGAGGACCGGCGAGTTGACCGGGCCGGCGTCGACGGCGAATCCGGCGAGGTGCACGCTCGGCACGTCGGCGACGCGCAGGACGGCGTTGCCCTTCTGCGGCACGAGCGTGGCGAACCCGAGACCGAGCACCACGGTACCGGCACGCTTGACGCGGATGGCGCGGTCGAGGTTGTAGATGCCGGGCGTGAGAAGCAGGTTCTTACCGTCGTCGAGGGCGTCGTTGATCCTGGCGACCGACGTCGACGGGTCGGCGACCAGGAAGCGCTTCAGGGGGATCGACGTGCCCGGCGTCGGGCCGTTCCCCCACGTGGTGCCGGACGTCTTGCGCTGGGCCGCCGGCACGAACACCGCGACCTGCCCGTTGGCGTCGCGATAGAGGTACGGCTTCTCGGCGGTGACGGGGCTCGTTGCCAGGGTGGTGTACGGGCCGCCGCAGGAAGGCTGACCCGGGAAGCACTCGGCGGGCGCGCCGACGGCACCGGAGAATACCTGGTTCCACACGCCGTTCGTCCAGACGTCGATGTTGCTGTTGCGCGCGAGGAACTGCTGCTGCGAGCCGTTGATCACGACGCCGCCCGAGAACGAGGAGTCGGCGATGAACCCGCCGCTCGCGAACGAGGGCCCGGTGCAGTAGTCCATGAGGGTGACGTTGCCGCCGGTGATGTTCATGCGCCGCATCGGCGCCGCCTGGCTGACGGCCCAGAACTCGCCGGCGCGGCAGCCGGCGTTCGGCGGGTCGGTGATGTTCAGCGTGAGGTTCGAGAGCGAGCGCCAAAAGTTGTTGAGGGCGACACAGAAGTTGTTCGCATCGCACTGGTTGTGCACGAAGATCGTGCCGTTCACCGTGACGTCGCCCGGCGATCGCCCGAGGCCGGCGACCTCGGTGTAGTAGCCGACCTGGAAGTTGAGCGGTTGCGCGGCCGAGCCATAGGTGCCTGGCTCGAACAGCAGGGCGTAGCGCTGCGGCCCGAACTGATTCGGCACCTGCTGCGCGGCGACGGCGTCGACGGCCGCCTGGATCTGGCTCGTGGGCATCGACGGATCGAACACGAGCACGTTCGGCCCGAGCGGCGCGGACGGCGGCGCCGCTCCGGCGGTCGGCGCGTTCGAGACCGCGACCCCGATCGTGGCCGCCAGGATCCCTGCGGCCACCAGCACGCTCATGCGGCGCATGACTACCCCCCAAGTTGCGGCGCAGGCTGGTCGGTGATCGACCGCGCTCCAGCACCGCTCGCCTGGACGGTCTAACACGGCCTCTCGCCCGCCGCCAGGGTCGGACGGCGGATTGCCCGGTCGAGCGCCGCGGGCCGTCCGCGTCCGCGCCATCCCTGGTGCCCCCGCCACCGTCGTCGCTCCGTCGCAGGTCGGCTATCCGGCCGCCGCGGCGTTCTCGACGGCCGAGCGCACCA
>JAYUAM010000966.1:0-6843 GCA_043741295.1 Acidimicrobiia bacterium | reverse complement strand
CCGGCGGCACCGAACGAGCCGGCCGACGAGGACTTCGACGACTCGCCCGTGCCCAGATGGCCGACGACGAACGCTCCGGCGGCGAAGACTGCCAGCGCGGCGGCGATACCGAGCAGCCGTTGCGGGGCCCACCGTCGCGCTGCCCGTGCGGCCGCTGGGCCGCTCGCCGGACTCGACGGGCGCGAACTCGATCCGCCGCCCGGGATGTCGGCGACTCCCGGCGCTTCGGTACCGGCCGTGCCGCCGGCGGTGTCGAAGGCGGCGAGTGCTGCGACCAATGCCGCCTCGCGCCGTGCCGGGTCGGCGGCCGGAACCGAGCGCACCGCCAGTCGGGCGGCCGTCATCGCTCGTAGCCGGGCGGCCAGCGCCGGCTCGATGCCGGGCTCGTCGGGGGCGCGACCGTCGTCGAGGAGGGCGCTGGCCTGCTCGTCGAGCGGGTCGGTCGCCGTGGCGCCGAAGAGGTCGTCGGGGGGCTGGGTCATGGGCGATTGGTTGGACGATCGGATGGGTCGGTCTGGTTCCCGAGCAAGGTGGCGAGCGCGCCGCGGCCGCGAGAGATGCGCGAGCGAACGGTGCCGCCGGGCACGCCTAGGAGGTCGGCGATCTCCTGGTAGTCGAGGTCGCAGAGATCTCGCAGGATGACCGGGATGCGGAACTCGTCGGGCAGTCGGGCGAGGGCCTCGTCGACGTCGATCCGGTCGCCGACGACGTCCTCCACCGAGGGCGCCGACGATGTCACCGCAACGCGGTCGAGGTGGTCGTCGTCGCCCTCGGCCAGTGGGCGGCGGCGCCGTCGGCGAAGCTCGTCGAGGCTCGCGTTCGTGGCGACCCGGTAGCACCAGGTGTTGATCGACGAGCGACCGTCGAATCCGGGCAGGCCGCGCACGATGGCGATGAGGGCCTCCTGCGTGGCGTCGGCGGCATCGGCGTCGTTGCCGCAGATGCGGCGGCAGACGCTCCAGACGCGATCGTGCTCCAGCCGGAGGAATCGATCGAGGGCGCGCCGATCGCCGGCCCGTGCCGCCGCCACGAGGCGCGCCTGCTCGTCCTGGTCGGCCCGGTCGATGGTGCGAGCGTAGCGGCGACGGCCGGTGCGCCATCGCCATGCCGTGGCCCGTCGCCCCCGCGTGCCGGGTCAGGTTCGAGCGGTCACGGTCGGATGCGGGTCTCGCCGACGCGCACGGCGTAGGGAAGGCGGCACGCTTCGCTGGCGCCGAGCTGCGTGAACCAGAGCAGGACGAACGTGCCGTGAGCCGGCCCGAGCGCAAACGACGTGAGCGGCGCACTGACATCGCGTTGCGAAGCGACCGGTGAGCCCCATGCCCGCAGGCGGTCGGGCCGCGTGGCGGCGACGAAGACCGATGCCGACCATCCACGCGTCGTGGACTGGATCTCCAGCCGGTGGTTGGCGGCGTCGGCCGACAACTCGAACACGACACCGATGCCGTCCTTCTGTCCGAGGCCTGGGTCGTCGTAGCAGAGCGACGTCCAGTACGTGTCGGGGTTGGCGTCGAGCATCCGGGCGAGCAAGGCCGGATTCTCCTTGCCGTCGCCCGGCGGTGGGTCGAACTCGGCGGTCGAGACGATGACCGGGTCGATCGGTTCCGGGCGGGCGACGGTGGTCGGTGTCGGCGGAACCGTCGAGGCGGCCAGTGTCGTGGCGACGGTGACGACGGTCGTCGCGGCCGTGAGGTCGACAGGCGGTTCGCCGGTGTCGCGCGCCGGCCGGTCGGAGCGGTTTGTGACGAGCACGGTGGTGAACACGAGCACGCCGACGCCGACGGCGGTGTACAGCAGCCCGCGGCCGATGCGTCGAACCACGCGGTGTCGCGCCGTCGGAACCGATGGGGGCGCTGGCGTCGCAGCCGCAGCCACGGACCCTGCAGCCGCGGCCGCTAAAGCCACGGACCGTGCCGCCTCGGACCGTGCGCTGTGGCGGTCGGCCTCGCCATCGTCGGTGTCGCGGTCGTCCGTCGAGGGGGCCCGTCGGGACGCCGCGGGGTCGAGCGGCCGGGACGCGTCGGGTGTTATCCCGTCGTTGCGTGCCTCGGCGGACGCCAGCGCCACCGACGTAGGGCCGAACCCGTTCGTACCGGTCAAGGCCTCGCCGGTGACGTCATCGGTGACGTCATCGGTGACGCCCTCGGGAACCGTCGCGTCCGGCGGCGAGCGCGTCGCGTCTTGCCCTGGCGGCGCGTCCGTGGTGGGGGAGTGGCGGGCATGACGTCGCGACGGCCGGGGACCCGCGCGGCCGGGGAAGCGCGGCCGCAGCGGCGCCGGCTCGGTGGCAAGATCCTCGACGACGCCCGGAAGGATGCGTACGAGCGCCTGGCGCACCACCGACGCCGAGAGCGGACGGTCGGCGGGACGCCGGGCCATGCATGCCGCCACGAGCCCGGCGAGCCGGTGCGGGACGCCCGGTCGTACCGCACGCAGCGGGATCGCGTCGGCCCGCAGCCGGGCCAGTGCGGTGGCCGCCTCTGACTCACCACTGAAGGGAGCGCGCCCGGTGAGGCACTCGTAGAGCACGATGCCGAGGGAGTACAGGTCGGCGGCCGTCGTGGCCGGCCGGCCCTCGACCTGTTCGGGCGAGAGGTACTTCGCGGTGCCCATCATGACGTCGTCGCGGGTGAGGTCCTGGCGGCCGTGGGTGGCGATGCCGAAATCGGTGAGCAGGACCCGACCATCGTCGGCCAACAGGATGTTCGCCGGCTTCACGTCGCGGTGCACGATGCCCGCGCGGTGCACGGCGTCCAACGCGTCGGCTACCGCGATCCCGATGCGCACGGCCTCGCCGATGCTCGTACGACCGCCGACGTCGACGTGGTCCTTGAGCGTCTCGCCGGGGACGAGCTCCTGAACGACGGCCTCCACCGGATCGCCGCTCGGCGACTCCTCCGACAGCGTGTCGTAGATCGCCACGACGTTGCGGTGGTTGAGGCGGGCCGCGAGCTGCGCTTCCCGGCGAAACCGCTCGCGAACTACCGGGTCGGCGGCGACGATCGGCTTGAGGACCTTCAGCGCAACGCGCCGGGTGAGGACCTCGTCGAGCGCGGTCCACACGTCGGCCATGCCGCCGCTGGCGAGGCGCTGCTCAAGCCGGTATCGACCGGCGATCAGGGCGCCGCGTTGACCGCGCGGCCCGCGCCCGGTGTCGCCGTCCGGACCGCTGCCGGCGTTGTCGCCACTCCCGGTGGCGGTGCCGCGTCGGAGCGCCGGGTCGGGCTCGTCGGTCGCAGCCGTGGTCAGCGCTCCGGTGTCTGGATGACGACGCCGATCGTGCCGCGCCCGGCGTGGCTACCTACGACCGGCCCGATCTCGCCGACGACGATCTGCTCACCGGCGAGCGACTGCAGCCTGGCCACCAGCTCGCCGACGTCGTCGGCCGCGGCATGCATCACGGCGAGCCCGTCGAGGTGGCCACCCGACCTTTCACGGGCGATGCGCACCTTGTCGACGAGGAACGCCATCGCCTTGGCCCGCGTGCGCTGGCGGCCACCCTCCTCGACGCGACCGTCGCGCACTTCGATGATCGGCTTGATCGACAGGACGGACGCGAGGAGCGCCTTCGCGTTGCCGATGCGGCCGCCCTTCTTCAGGTTCTCCAGCGTGTCGAGCGCACCCCACACCTGGGTGCGGCCGGCCAGCGAGCGGGCGAGCGCCGCGACCGTGACCCGGTCGGCACCGCTGCGAGCGGCGCGCGCCGCTGCCGCGGCCATCAACCCCTGGCCCATGGTGACCGATCGGGAATCGACCACGTCGACGTTGATGTCACCGGCCACCGACTGCGCCGCCAGCTGGGCGCTCTGCATCGTGGCCGACAGTTCGGACGAGAGGGCGACGACCACGATGTCGGTGGCGCCGTCGGCGGCAAGGGCTCGATACGCGGCTTCGTACCGACCGGGTGCCGGTGCGGCGGTCTCCGGCAGGGTCGGGACGTCAGCGCACCGCTTCCAGAACTCGGCCGTCGAGAGCTGCTCGCGGTCGATGAACTCTTCGGCCCCGATGCGGATCGAGAGCGGCACGATCACGATGCCGAGTTCGTCGGCCAGCTCCTGGGGAAGGTCGCAGGCGGAGTCGGTGACGATGCGTACGTTGTTCACGAGCGGTCGAGGCTAGACGACGAGCGGTTCGGTCGGGGCGCCGCCGTCGGTCGGGTCGCCGAGCCCCGACGGCCCCGAGGCGCCTTGGCCCGCGTGCACGCTGCGCCGCCGCTGGCGCCGTCGGGAGCGGGCGTGCGTCACCCACCACGTGAACAGCACGAAGCCAGCGGCCGCCGACACGCCGATCCCGAGTCCGGACAGGCCAACGACGCGCAGGTCGAACAGCACCGGCGAGTCCATCGCGTCGCCGCCGATGGGCGTGGTGAGATCGACCTTCACGGGGAACCGCCAGGCCGACGTGCGGGCCTCGACGACGATCCCGACGTCGCGCGAGCCGCGGGCCGGCACGGTGACGACCCGGTCGTTCCCGGTGACGGTGAGCTTGCTGGAGTCGACATGCACGCGCACGGACACCGGCTCGCTGAACGCGTTCGACACGACGATCGGCAACGTACCCGTGCGACCGGCGAGGGTGATCTGTTCGCGCGCTACCGCGCTGATCGCCCGGCGTACGGGAAGCAGGCGCGCGTTGGCGGCGTCGAGATACGCCTGACGCTCTGAGGCCGAGAGGTCGGACGAACCAGCCATCGTCATCATGCCCGCCAGGCCGTCGAACAGCCTCGTTCCTCGGGGCAACGTCGACGCCAGGTGATCGATGGCGATGCGCGTCACGAACAGTCCCTGCGCGTACGTCGTGAGGTCGATGCCCTTCGTGGCCGTCACCTTGACCGAGCGGGTGTGGTCGACGACGGTCTCGCGCAGGTAGTCGTTGAGCGTGAGCGGCGTGGTGATCCGGCTGCCGGCGAGCGCGTCGGCGATGGCCCGTAGGAACGGTTCGTCGAGAGGGGTGGTCTCGGCGGGAACGAGCAACGCTCCCCGTCCGATCGCCGGCCCGAAGCCCCGCGTCGCCAGTTCGGTGACGAGCCGATGGGCGGCGACGACGAGAGAGACTCCGGTCGGGTGTTCGAGGCGCGTGGTGAGCTCGGGTTCGGGCACGAGCGCCTGCATCGGGAGCGAGGCATCGGCGGTCGTGAGCTCGACGGGCCGGTCGGTCGGACCGTTGCCGGACGCGACCCCCTCGTCGGATCGGAGCAGCACTTTCTGCACGCCGAGGCGACCGAGCGCAGCGAGCGCGCCGGGGTCGAGTGGACCGTCGGAGAGCCAGACGCTGCGCTCCGACAGGGCGCCACCCAGCGTGTCGGTGATCGCCCGTTCGCCGAGCGCGAGCTGGTTCGCCACCTCGCCGACGAGGTTCGCCGCGATCATCGCGGGCACGTCGATGTGGACGTAGGTGCGGGCGAGCACCTGGACTCTCCCGCGACCGGCGGCGAGCGCGAGCTGGTCGAGGAGCCCGCTGCGGGCGCGGCGCAGCGCGTCGAGCAGTTCGGGGCGCGGGGCGATCGTGAGGGGCAGTTGTGGCCGGTCTGCGATCAGCCGGGCGATGGCGCTCAGGCGCTCGATGTCGGCGGGCGCCGGGTTCGCCGTGCCGTTGGGAGCGGTGGCCGGCCGACCCGGTGCGCCGAGCACGAGAGCCACGGGAAGCGTGGCCCCCGGCGGAGGCCGTTCGAGGAAGACGATCGTTCGGGCCAGTTCGGTGGCCCCGGCCTGGGTGAGGATCCGGATGCGCACCGGGTAGATGCCGGGATCGGGCACCTTGATCTCGTGGTCGAACTGCGGCGCCTGGGCGACGACGGTGAACGTGAGGAGCACGGTGCCGTCGGTCTGGCGGAACGACTCGACGGGCAGGCGCGGGAGGAAGCCGATCTGGCGGCTCGGCAGCTCGCCGCGCTCGGCGCCGCGCACGCCGTCGAGGTTCACCGGGGTGTACACGACGAGGTCGATCTCGGCGTCGTCCGGCGCGTGGGCAACCTGCAGCGAGTAGCGCGCTTGGGCGTTGAGCTCGACGGCCGCGGTAGGGGCCGCCAGTTCCACGCTCGGCGCCGCCGGGTCGGGGGTCGCCGCGCCGGCCGTCGCCGCCGAGAGTCCGGTGGCGGCGAGCGCGAGGGCCGCGAGCGTCGTCATCGCGCGCCGGCGCGTGGCCGGGCGTGATCGCCGCGAGGTCCGAGGGTCGATCACGGCCGCCACGAGAGCACGACCAGCCGTTCGCATTCGAGGGTGAACCCGAAGGCGGCGTAGAGCGCCAACGCCCGCTCGTTTGTCGGTTCGGTGTTGACGTAGGCGTCGATCGCGCCGTGGCGTTCGAGCCACGTGAGCCCGTCGTTGAGCAGCGCGCTGGCGATGCCGCGGCCCTGGTCGACCGGATCGACGGCCAGGCGTTGCACGTACCCCGTCGTGTCGGAGAGTCCGCAGATGGCGTAGCCCACCGGCTGGTCACCGGCGACGCGCACCCGCGCCATCGAGGTGACGTCGGCCGCATCGGCCAGCGTCGTCGCGTCGAGGTGCCAGAACGCGCCGAACGCGCGCCGGTCGAGCGCTTCGAGCGACGGCCAGTCACGTCGCGTGCAGCGGCGCACAGGTACCGAGGCGGCTCGATGGCGCCGTCGCGGCCGCGTCAGATCGAGGCGGAGCAGAGCGAGCTCCGTGGCTGCTCGGAACCCGGCTGCGGTCCAGATCGGCGCCTCGGCGGCGGTGAGGGCGGGGGTGACGGCTTCCTGCACGTCGGCCGCCGCGAGCCGGTCGAGGCATTCGCGGATGACGGCGGTCGACACGTTCTGGCCCGGTCGCGTCGAGAGCTGTGCCCGGCGACCGTCGCTCGTCACGACGGCGCGCACGGCGGCGT
>JAYUAM010000965.1:0-6850 GCA_043741295.1 Acidimicrobiia bacterium | reverse complement strand
CGAGGCCACGGAGCCGCACCTGGATCGCCTTGCCCGGATCGTCCTGGGCCTCGGTCGTGCCGCCGTAGTAGTGGGCGAGGATCTGGTGCCAGTCCCAGTCGTACAGCGTGGCGTAGCCGTAGGCGCCGTACTGCGAGAGCCCGTCGCCGTGACCGTTCCCGCGTCCGAGGACGGTGATGGTGGCGCCGTAGCCGCTCACCTGCGCGGTGGCCGGCCGGTCCGGGTTGGACGGCGGCGACCACGCCACGGCCGGACCGGCACCGAGTGCGAGCGTGCTCGAGAGCAGGGCGAGGGCGATCGGCCGCCTGCCGAGCCGCCGCCTCGGGCGAGCGGCCACATCGTTCGTCATCTAGGTCTCCTCTTCCGCCGAACCGGCACGTCTCGTCGTCTCGGCGCGCCACCGCGCCGTCCCGGTGGAAAAGGAGCCCGACGACTGGTCCGGAGATACCACCCCGACGTCCGCCGGGTGCCCGCGTACCGTACGTACGGTAGTGGCGAGGGCACGGATGGAGTCAGCACCCGGTGCCCCGCGACCGGCCGGCGGAGCTGCCGAGGGGCCGTATGACCCGGCGCGACCTCGCCGGGCCAGTATCCTGCCCGCCTCGTGGAGCCCCGACCTTCCGCCGGCGCTGGCGCCGGAGACCGACCGCCCGATGGGGTCCGGCGGGCCGGGCTGCGGGGCCGGCTCGATCACCTCCCCGTGCCCGAGGGCACGCTCTCGGTGGCCGCCGGCCTGCTCGTCTCCGGTCTCTCGGCGTACCTGTTCATCAAACTGGTGCACGTCGGGCTGAAGAGCGACGACGTAGCCGAGCCGATCTACCAGCTGTGGTTCCTGACGTTCCTCCTCGCGCCAGGCTTCTTCCTGCCGGTCGAGCAGGAGGTCGGTCGCGCGCTGGCCCACCGTCGAGCACTCGGCCAGGGCGGGCGACCGCTCGTGCGCCGGGCCGCGGTGCTCGCCCTCGGCCTCGCCGGCATCACGACCGTCGTGATCCTGGCCGCGAGCGGGGTGATCGTCCACAAGCTGTTCCACGGGCAATGGGCGCTGCTCGCTTGCCTCCTCATCGGGTTTCTCGGCTGGGCGTCGGCGCATCTGACGCGCGGTGTGTTGTCGGGGTCGGGGATCTTCGGTCCCTACGGGCTTCTCCTCGCCGCCGATGGGTTCCTCCGCCTGATCGCCGTGGTCGTGCTCATCGTCGTCGGCAGCCGCTCGTTGTTCGCCTACGGGCTCGTCGTCGCACTGCCGCCGCCGTTCGCCGTCGTCGTCGCGCTCAGAGGACAACGCAACATCCTTCAACCGGGACCGGACGCACCCTGGTCGGAGCTGACGCAGAACCTGGGTTGGCTGGTGATCGGTTCGGTGATGGCCGCCGCGCTCGTCAACGCCGGTCCCATCGTCGCCGGGCTCCTGAAGCACGACGACCAGAAGGCGCTCGTCTCGCACTTCACGTTCGCTGTCGTGATCACCCGCGTGCCGCTGTTCATGTTCCAGGCCATCCAGGCCGCGCTTCTGCCCAAGCTCGCGAGCCTCGCCGCCCACGGTCGGTTCGACGAGTTCCGCGCCGGCTTTCGCCGGCTCCTCGGCATCGTCGCCGCAGTCGGCGTGCTCGGCGTCCTCGGCGCATTGGCCGTCGGCCCGTTCGCCGTGCGGCTGTTCTCGCCCGAGGCCATCCTCCCGCGCGGCACCGTCGTGCTGCTGGCCCTCGCCAGCGCGCTGTACATGGTCGGCCTCGCCATGGCGCAAGCGGTGATCGCGTTGCATGGTCACGCCAAGGTGGCGGTCGGGTGGACCGTCGCCGTCGCGGTGTTCCTCGTGGTCACGGCGGTCGGCAGTCGTTCCGATCTGCTGCTGCGCGTCGAGCTCGGGCTGGTGGCCGGGGGGGCGACGGCGATGGTCGCCTTCGCCATCGCCTACCGGTCGTTGCTCCACTCGGGCGCCGTGCCCGATGCCGGGAGCCTCACCGAAGCGTTGCTCGACCACCCGCTCGAACCGTGACGGCCGGCGCGCGAGGCGCAACCCGACAGGATCTCGCCGTCGCCCTCGACGTCGGGCCGCTGGTCGGCGCCCGCACCGGCATCGGGCAGTTCACCGCGAACCTGCTCGATGCGCTGCGCGCGCTCGACCCGCCGCCGACGATCCTGCCGTACGTGCTCTCCGGCCGCGCACCCCTGCAGGCAGGCGTGCGGCGGTTGCCTTATCCGGCGCGGGGCGCGCTGGCGGCATGGGGCCACGTCGACTGGCCTACGGCCCGGCGCGCGCTGCGCGGGGCCGACGTCGTGCACGGCACGAACTTCGTGGTTCCGCCCACCGGCTGGCCGACCGTGGTCACCGTGCACGACTGCTCGCCGATCACCCGGCCCGACCTGGTGCACCCCGTCGTGCGGGCCTTCGTGCCCGTGCTGCGCCGCGCCGTCGCCCGGGGCGCCTGGGTCCACACGCCATCGCAGTACGTCGCCGATCAGGTCGTCGAGCTGCTCGGTGCGGCACCCGCTCGCGTGCGTGCGATCGCGCACGGCGTCGCTCCCGTCGGGCCGCGGCCGGCGAGCGCCACACCGTGGCCGGCCGGTCTTGAGTCGCTACGCGACCGCCGCTACGTGCTCGCGGTGGCGACGCGCGAG
This sequence comes from Acidimicrobiia bacterium, assembly GCA_043741295.1. Taxonomy (GTDB): domain Bacteria; phylum Actinomycetota; class Acidimicrobiia; order Acidimicrobiales; family Ilumatobacteraceae; genus JAYUAM01. The sequence goes on along the minus strand of JAYUAM010000965.1, from coordinate 4,234 downwards.
CCACGCAAGAACCTGGCGACGCTCGTGCGGGCCTTCGGCCCCGTCGCCGCCCGCCTGCCCGACGTCCACCTTGCGCTGGTCGGCCCACCGGGCTCCGACGACGAGGCGATCCGGTCGGCCGTCGACGCCCTCGACGAACCGGTTCGGCTGCGCGTCGTCGTCCACGGCTACGTCGCCGACGACGTGCGCACCACGTTGCTCGCCGGTGCCGCGATGCTCGCCTACCCCTCGATCGACGAGGGATTCGGCCTGCCCCTGGTGGAGGCGATGGCCGCCGGCGTACCCGTGGTGGCGGCCCGGGCCGGCGCGCTGCCCGAGGTGGCCGGCGATGCCGCGCTGCTCGTCGAGCCCGCAGACGTCGACGCGCTGGCGGCGGCGATGATGACCGTTCTCACCGACATCGAGCAGCGCGCCGTGTTGATCGCGCGCGGTCACGCCAACATCGCCCGCTTCTCATGGGCGGCCACGGCGGCAGCGATGGTCGAGCTGTACCGTGACGCCGCCATGGAGAACACCCGATGAGCCTGTCCGCACCCGCTCTGTCCGCACCGAGCCTGTCCACACCCGCTCTGTCCGCACCGATCCGGTTCGCGCCGGCCCTGCCCGCACCGATCCGGTTCGCGCCGGCGACAACGAGCGCCAGGCGCATTCGATGATCTGCGTGCTCGCCGGCGGGGTGGGCGCTGCCCGGTTTCTCGACGGGCTGGTCACCGTCACCGGTGACGAACCGGTGGTCGCCGTCGTCAACACGGGCGACGACACCGAGCTGCACGGCCTCACCATCTGCCCCGATCTCGATACCGTCACGTACACGCTCTCTGGGCAGAACGACCGCCAGCGCGGCTGGGGGCTGGCCGGGGAGACGTGGTCGGCGATGGACGCGCTCGAACGCTTCGGCGCCGTCCGGCCGGCCGGCTCCGGCGCCGGTGCCACCTGGTTCCGCCTCGGCGACCGCGACCTCGCCACCCACCTGTACCGCTCGCACCGCCTCGGCGAGGGCGCTCCGCTGTCCACCGTCACCGCCGAGATCGCCACCGCCTTCGGGCTCGGGTTCACGCTCCTGCCGATGACGGACGACCGCGTGCGCACGATGGTGACCCTCGCCGCCGACGGCCGCGAGATCGGCTTCCAGGAGTACTTCGTCGGGCTGCAGCACGGCGTGAGCATCAGCGGTGTGCGCTTCGAGGGGATCGAGGTGGCGAGCCCAGCACCCGGCGTGATCGACGCGCTCGACGAGGCGCGGGTCATCGTGATCGCCCCCTCGAACCCGATCGTGTCGATCGGCCCGATCCTCGCCGTCGCCGGCGTGCTCGAGACGCTCGTGCGGCGCCGCGAGCACGTCGTGGCCGTATCGCCGATCATCGGGGGCAAGGCACTGAAGGGACCCGCCGACCGCATGCTCAGCGAGCTCGGCCTGGCCTCCTCGGCCGTCGGCGTGGCCGCGCAGTATCGCCACGTGTGCGCCACGCTCGTGATCGACGAGCAGGACGCCGCGCTGGCTGCGGACGTCGCCGCCGTCGGTGTGCGCGCCGTCGTCACCGACACGGTCATGCGCGACACCGAGCGCGCCGCCGTGCTCGCCCGTGCCGTACTGTCGGCCGGCGCGCCGACCGGTGCCGGAGGGCGGGCGGGGTGAGCCGGCTCACGCTGTGGGGCGTCGAGGGCATCGGCGAGATCCGCCCGGGCGTGCAGCTCGGCGAGATCGTCGCCGACGCCTGCAGTGCGCCGCCCAACGGACCGCTGCTCGACGGCGATGTGCTCGTCGTGACCCAGAAGGTGGTGTCGAAGGCCGAGGGCCGCCTCGTGGCGATAGACGCCGACGACCCGCTCGCCCACAAGGCGCTCGTCGAGCAGGAGTCCGTGCGCATCGTGCGCCGGCGGGGTGACCTGATCATCTCCGAGACGAGCCACGGTTTCGTGTGCGCGAACGCGGGCATCGACCTGTCGAACGTGCAGAAGGGCGAGGCCGCCCTGCTCCCGGTGGACAGCGACCGTTCGGCCCGCCGCATCGTCGACATCGTGCGCGCCCGCCTGGGTGTCGAGGTCGCCGTGATCGTGAGCGACACGTTCGGGCGGCCGTGGCGCAAGGGCCTCACCGACGTGGCGATCGGCGTCGCGGGTGTGGCCGGTGTGGTCGACCTGCGCGGCGCGCCCGATGCCCTCGGCCGCACCATGCAGGTGACCGAGGTCGCCGTCGCCGACGAACTGGCCTCGGCCGCCGAGCTGGTGATGGGCAAGTCGGCCGGCATCCCGGTAGCCGTCATCCGCGGCGCCGACCCCACCTGGCTCCGCGCCGGTTCCGTGCACGAGCTCATCCGCCCCCCCGCCGAAGACCTCTTCAGGTAACCCGGATCGGTTGCGGCCGATCCGCCGACGAGATCGCGTCAGAGGGCAGGCAACGAGAGCAGGGGCACTCGGGGGCGGCAGCCCCCGAGTCCTGGCCCACCAGTCCCGGCTCCGCGAGCGGCTACGGGCCAGGGCTGCGTTGACCCAACGTGCCGGGCGCTCTACCGTCAGTGGCAGCGGGCCCAACGGAGGTGCAGATGCGTACGGCCAACGGATGTCGCGCGCCCCGGCCCGGGGCCGTCGTATCGATCATCACCCTCGCCCTTGCCGTGCTCGTGGCGACGACCACCACCGGTCTCGCCGGACCGACGGCGACGGCCTCGGCGGCGACCACCGCCAACCCCGGCCGAGGCGGCTTCGTGCCGATCACGCCGTTCCGGCTCGTCGACACCCGCGAGCGGTCCGGCGTTGCGTACGGCGCTCCCGCATTGGCGAGTGCCGAGACCCGCACGTTCAACGTGTACAAGGCCGGCAACGGCCAGGTGCCGGCGGGCAAGGTGGGGTCGTTGGCCCTCAACGTCACCGCCGTCGGCGCCGGGGGTGCCGGCTTCCTTGCGGTGTGGCCCTCGGACTCGGGCCGGCCGACGGCGTCGGCCGTCAACTACGCCGGGGGCGACATCGTCGCCAACGCGGTTGCCGTGCGGGTCGCCAGCGACGGGACGTTCAGCGTGTTCAGCCAGACATCGACCAACATCGTGGTCGACGTGATGGGGTACTACGCCGCCACGCCGGGGAACACCCCCGACGGCGGCGGCTTCGTCGGGCTCACCCCGAACCGGCTGATGGACACCCGCGACGCCCTCGGCGCCCGCCGGTTCGCGGCGGGCGGCGCCGCCCCACTGAAAGTGACCGGCGCCGGCGCGGCGCCGGACAACGCCGCCGCCGTCGTGCTCAACGTCACCGTCACCGCACCGGGCGGGCCCGGCTTTCTCAGCGTGTACCCGGCCGGCATCGGTCGGCCGGACGCCTCGAACGTCAACTACGACCCCGGCCAGACGGTGGCCAACCAGGTCACGGTCAAGGTCGGGCAGGGCGGATCGGTCAACCTGTTCAGCCAAGCGGCAGCCGACGTCGTGGTCGACATCATGGGCTGGTACGCGCCAGGGCCGGCGGCCCCGGGAGGCTTCGTGCCGGTCTCGCCCGTGCGCGTGATGGACTCGCGGATCATCCTCGGTGACCTCAACTACGACCCCGTGACCGACTCGGTGATCCTGCACCTGACCAGCGGTTTCGGCGGCGTACCGGCCGGGGCCAGCGCGGTGTCGCTGAACGTCACCGTCGTCGGCCCCGACGTCCCGTCGTATCTCACGGTGTGGCCCGACGGGGCGACGCGCCCACTCTCGTCGAACATCAACTTCGCCATCGGCGCCACGGTACCGAACGCCGTAGCGGTCGGGCTCGGCGCCGAGGGCGGCGTCGAGTTCTACACACCGGCCTTCCCCGATCTCGTGGCCGATCTCGGCGGCTACTTCACCGCCGCCTGACGCCCGCCCGTCCCCCGCCCGGCCCAGCTCGGCACGATCAGCTCGGCACGATCAGGTGGGCACGATCAGGTGGGCTCGGCCCGGCACGATCAGGTGGGCAGGCCGCCTGGGTCGTCGGGGGCTTCTCGCGGGCCGCCGGCGTCGTCAGGTTCACCCAACCGGCGATCGGGCGGCTCGTCACCGGCGGCAGTCGCCCAGGCCATGGTCTCGGCGAGCCCGTCGGCCAAGGCCGTGTAGGGCGACCAGCCGAGGTGGATGCGGGCCCGGATAGGCGAGAGCGAAAGGCGGCTCGGACGGCCCACGCGTGTGCCGTGGGCCAGGCCGCGACGCACCACGGGCGATCCGGCGTCGGTGAGCGCTCGGACGAGCCGGCGTTGCACGTCGCGTCGTGATACCGGCTCGCC
>JAYUAM010000964.1:0-1046 GCA_043741295.1 Acidimicrobiia bacterium | reverse complement strand
AGGGCTTCTGGTACGTGATCGGGCACGACCTCGGTCATCACGAGGTGCGCACGTACCGCGTCGATCGCATCGAGGGGTCGATCGAGCGAGGCGAGGGGGCGGAGTTCGAACGCCCGGCCGACTTCGACCCGCGTGCTGCCTTTCCCGCCGACCCGAAAGAGCTCGGCGAAGGCGAGCAGTCGGCGACCGTCCACATCGACAACACCCGAGCGACGTTCGCCGTCCGCGAGCTCGGCGAGGAGTCGATCGTTCGCCGCCTCGTCGACGGCAGCGTCGACGTCGATGTGCCGTGCAACAACCTCGACGCCTTCCGGTCGTGGCTCTTCGGTTGGGGTGTGCACGCCGAGGTCGTCGCGCCTCCCGACGTTCGTGAGGGCCTGATCCAGTGGTTGCGCACCATGGCGAGCAGGTCATGACGGCGCGACGCGGGCCCCGACGGTCGGCAGAGCGACTGCGCCGCCTGCTGGTGATGTTGCCGTGGTTGATGGAGCGCGGCGAGGTGCCGGTCGCCGAGATGGCGGCGCGATTCGAGCTCACCGAGGCCGAGCTCGTCGGCGACCTCGAGCTCGCTGCGTTGTGCGGGCTGCCGCCGTTCATCGACGAGATGATCGACGTGTTCATCGACGAGGGCGTCGTCTTCGCCGGTCTGCCGCGGCTGTTCACCAAGCCGCTGCGCCTGACCGCGCCCGAAGGCTTCGCTCTGTTGACTTCGGCCCGGGCGGCGATGCAGTTGCCGGGCGCGGACCCCGATGGCTCTCTGGCCCGGGCACTCGCCAAGCTGGCCGGGGTGCTGGGCGACGACGGCGTGGTCGTCGATGTTCCGCAGCCTCCGGCGACGGCCGATCTGGCTGCGGCGGTCAACGACGACGCTCGGCTTCGGGTGCGCTACTGGTCGGCCAACCGCGACGAGGCGACCGATCGCGAGATCACGCCGCGCTCGATCTTCCTCGACCGCGGCCATTGGTATGTGATCGCCGACGACGGCCGGTCGGGTGAATCGCGCACGTTCCGGATCGACCGGTTCGAGCAGTGGGAGCGCACGGGAG
>JAYUAM010000963.1:0-2909 GCA_043741295.1 Acidimicrobiia bacterium | reverse complement strand
TCGCGCTCGTGCACGCCGCCAACGTGATCGGCGGTCGCCACGGCCTCGGCATGAGCGACCAGATCGAGAACCGGATCATCGAGGCTAAGAGCCGCGGCATCTACGAGGCGCCGGGCATGGCGCTGCTCTACATCGCCTACGAGCGACTCGTGACGGGCATCCACAACGAAGGCACGATCGACAACCTGCGCACGATGGGTCGCCGCCTCGGCCGGCTGATGTACGAGGGCCGATGGTTCGACCCGCAGGCGATCATGCTGCGCGAGCCGATCCAACGTTGGGTGGGCAGCGTCGTCACCGGCGAGGTCACCGTGCGCCTGCGGCGCGGCGAGGACTACACGATCCTCGACACCCAGAGCCCGAACCTCACCTACGAGCCCGAGCGTTTGAGCATGGAGCGCGCCGAGGGCGCGGCGTTCGGGCCGCTCGACCGCATCGGCCAGCTGACGATGCGCAACCTCGACATCGCCGACACCCGCGCGAAGCTCGCGCAGTACCGGGCATCGGGAACGCTGGGGTCATCGAGCGAGCTGGGCATGCTCGGCAACGGCGACGACTGAGGTGCGGTTCGCGGCTGACAGTCGACGGTCGGGCCGCCGATCGTCACAGGCGCGCTGATGAACACCCGTCTGTTCGGCGAGGCACTGGTGACGATGCTCGTGATCATGGATCCGCCGGGTGCCATCCCGGTCTTCCTCGCGGTGACCGCCGGGCTCACGCGGGCCGAGCGGCGCAAGGCGGCGATGGGCGCGGTCGCCACCGCGTTCGCGGTGATCACGCTGTTCGCCGTCGCCGGCCGCCAGATCCTGTCGTACCTGCGGGTGTCGATTCCCGCGCTGCAGGGGGCCGGAGGCCTGCTGCTCCTGCTTGTGTCGCTCCAACTGCTCACGGGCAACTCGCACGAGGCCGAATCGGCGAGCGAGGTCCAGCGCACGTCCGTGGCGATGGTGCCCCTCGGCACGCCGATCCTGGCCGGCCCGGCAGCGATCGTCGCCACGATCGTGTTCACGCAGCGGGCCCACGGGGCGGGGGACTGGTTGGTGCTCGCCGCCGCGCTCGTCGTCGTACACCTGCTGTTGTATCTCGCGCTGCGGTACTCGGGCGTCGTGCTGCGGCTGATCCGCGAGACCGGGGTGACGCTGGTGACGCGCGTCGCCGGGATGCTGCTCGCCGCCATCGCCGTGCAGATGATGGCCGACTCGGTCCGCGCCTTCGTCCACGAAGGCTGACGGCGGGTACGCCGGTGGCTCGGGCTCGTCGTCTGCCACGGTCGTTCTACGGCCGCTCAAGTCTCGCTGTCGCTCCCGAGCTGCTGCACAAGGTGCTCGTCGTCGGACCGTGCCGAGGTCGCATCGTCGAGGTCGAGGCGTACACGGGGGCCGACGATCCGGCGAGTCACGCCTACCGCGGCCGCACGCCGCGCAACGCCACGATGTTCGGCCCACCCGGGCATCTCTATGTCTACTTCACCTACGGCATGCACCACTGCGCCAACGTCGTGACCGCGGTCGATGGTGTCGCCGAGGCGGTGCTGGTGCGGGGCGTCGTGCCGCTCGCCGGTCTCGACGAGATGCGCGCCCGGCGTCCGGCGGCCCGACGCGACGGCCAGCTGGCCGACGGACCCGGCAAGCTCTGCGCGGCGTTCGGCCTCGACCGGTCAGATGACGGCGTCGACCTCGTCCGGGGCCCGGTGCACATCGAGGACGACGGTGTCGCTCCGCCGATCGATCCGGTGACCACGCCGAGAATCGGCATCAGCCGCGCCGTCGACCGACCATGGCGCTGGGTCGCCCCGTTCCGCTGATCCCGTTCACCTAGCGCCGCGCCGTAACGGCCGGGCCCGCCACCTATCGCCGCCCGGGCTCGACCCACTGCACCGGCGGGCCGTGGTACCCGGTGGTCCCGAGCAGTTCCTCCTCGCCGCCCGGCCACATCGTGAGCCGCAGGTCGGCATGGCCGCCGGCCGGCTCCATGCGCAACCAGGCCAGTGGCGCGCTCGTGGTTGCCCGTGCGCCGGCCTGTAGCAGCGCGTCCTTCATCGCGCGAAAGCTCCGCCGCGGGAGGTACTGGAGCACGATCGAGTGATGCACCACGGTGACCAGACCCGTCGACGGTCGGGCGAGCTGCGCGCCAAGCCAGTCGCCGGCGTCGGCGGCGTCGACCGCTACCGGGTGGTGCGTGGCGATGTCGAGCGCCGCGGCGAGTCGTTCCAGCCGGTGGGCCTGGTCGGGCCACACGAACGACAGCAGGGTCAACCGACCGTCGGCGCTCGTCGGGTCGATCGGTGCGATGTCGCAGCCGCGCCGCTCGGCCACCGTGACCCCCGACATGAGCTTGGGTGCATCACCCACCCACGCATCGACGAAGCGCACGGGTGAATCGGCGGGACCGAACGTGGTCGCCCCGGTGTCGTAGCGGTAGCGGTCCCAGCGCAGCAGGAGTCCGGCCGATGCGCCGACCTCCAGCTGGCGCAAGGGCAGACCCGTGCGGCGGGCGACGAGCGAGAACCCCCCGACCAGCGCAGCGGCCCGCCCTACCTCGTTCGTCTGCACCGTGCGCCCGAGCCCGTCGACGACCGCGGCGCGATGCTCGGCCACGGTGTCGAGGAACGCGCTCGTCAACGCCGCTGCACCGTCGTTCGACAGGTCGGCCGTGCCGCCGGCCGACGGGTAGTGCGCGGCGAGGGCGGGCGCCTGGCCCGAGAGGACGAGGCGATGCACCGCGCCGAGAAGGCGAATGGGAACGGCGTCGTGCACCGGGCGCTCGGGACGGGTGGACAGCAGTTCGTCGACGATGCCGTGGCGCCGGTAGTCGTCGGCCATCCCGTCGAGCAGCCGCCCGTACAACGGCGAGCCGCTGGCCCGGCACCCCGCCGCCTGGCGCACGAGCGCTTCCAGCATCGTCGGCTC
>JAYUAM010000962.1:0-6858 GCA_043741295.1 Acidimicrobiia bacterium | reverse complement strand
GGCCTCGCGTCCGTTCGGGTGGGCGCGCATCGCCCGCAGCGCGGCGTCGGCTTCGTCGGCGGGCACGACGGCCACGAGCTTGCCCTCGTTGGCGACGTAGAGCGGGTCGATCCCGAGCAGCTCGCACGCCGCGGCGACGGGCGGGTGGATCGGCAGCGCACCCTCGTCGAGCACGACGGTGAGGTTGGTGTCGCGCGCCAGCTCGTTGCACACGGTGGCCACGCCCCCGCGTGTCGGGTCGCGCAGCCAGCGCGTGGCCGGCGCGGCATCGAGCAGGACGTCGACCAGCGCGTTGAGCGGAGCGGAGTCGGACTCGATCGACGCGTCGAGGGCGAGGTCGCCGCGCGCGAGCATCACCGCCATGCCGTGGTCGGCGATCGAACCGGACACGAGCACGACATCGCCCGGCACCACAGCCGTCGCCGCGAGCGAGCGCCCGGCGGGCACGAGGCCGACACCGGACGTGCAGATGTACATCCCGTCGGCGGCCCCGCGGTCGACGACCTTGGTGTCGCCGGTGACGATCGGGACGCCGGCCGCCGCCGCCGCCTCGGCCATGTCGGCCACGACCCCGCGCAACGTGTCGATCGCCAGACCCTCCTCGAGCACGAATCCGGCCGACAGGCCGATCGGGCGGGCGCCCATCATCGCGAGGTCGTTCACCGTGCCGTGCACGGCGAGGTGACCCACGGATCCACCCGGGAACGTGAGTGGATGGACGACGAACGAGTCGGTCGTGAACGCCAGGCGGTCGCCGCCGGGAAGCGTGATCAGTGCGGCGTCGGTCTGAGCGGCACCAGTGTCCTGCCAGGCGGTGACGCCGTGCGAACCGGCGAGGCCGTGCGAACCGGCGAAGGCCGGCAGGAAGACGGCGTCGAGGAGCGCGGCCGACGCCTTGCCCCCGGCGCCGTGGGCCGACGTGACGACGTCGTCGAGCAGCCGGGGTCGCCGGCGTCGGAAGGCCTCGATGCGGTCGAACACCGCTTGCTCGCGGCCGGTGACGACCGGGGCCGCGGGTTGGTGCACCGTCTCAGTCACGGGTGACCTCCTGCTCGTCGAGCACGCGCTGCACGACCATCCAGAGGTCGAGCAGCAGGGCGGAGTGCGATTCCTGGATCCGGTGGACGCTGTCCGAGCGCACGACCAGGCAATGGTCGATGCTGCCGCTCGCCGCCATCGCCCCGCCCTCGTAGCCGCAGAGCCCGACCGTGAGGATGTCGTGGCGCTTCGCCTCGTCGAAGGCCCGCAACACGTCGACCGAGCCGCCGCTCGTGGAGAAGCCGACCACGATGTCGCCGTCGCGGGCGTGGGCGATGAGCTGGCGCGAGAACACGAGGTCGAACCCGACGTCGTTGCCAAGCGCGGTGAGGATGGCGGGGTCGTCGACCAATGATCGGGCGGGCAACGCACGGCCGTGCGGTGGGTCGACGAAGAGCGCGACCGCGCCCTCGGCGTCGGTGGCGCTGCCACCGTTGCCGAACGCGAACAGGCGCCCGCCGCGCCGGAAGCGCCCGGCGATCTCCGCGCCGGCGGCCTCGAGCGATGTGCGCCATTGCGCGACGGTCGCCGCTCGGAGGGCGACGCTGTCGCCGAGCTTGGCCTGGGCCGACGTGGCGAGCTCGGCGACGAGGTGGTCGGCGTCGCGCTCGTCGGCCTCGATGAACGGATACAAGAAGCCCGTGGCCTCGGTGGTCATCGCGCCAACGCCCCGACGTTGCCGGCGGCGCCCACACTGTCGACCTTCGCGATGGCGACTCCGGCGTGCACGAGCACGAGGTCGCCGGGTGTCACCGGCTCGACGAGGGTGACGTCGACCGTCTCGCGGTGGCCGCCGGCGAGAACCTCGGCCCGGCTGCCCGGCCCCGCCGCGGTCACCTCGGCCAGCCGCCCCTCGTCGGAGCACGTGATGCACACGTCGTCGGTGCAGGCGCCAGCCGTCGCGTCGCGCAGCAGGCCGGGGTGCTCGAACACGACGTGGGTCAGCTCCCACAGCAGGTGGTACAGCACGACGATGTCGCCGGAGCGGGCGGCGATCCCGGCGTCGGCGCCGCCGTTCCACAACACGTGGTCGGCCAACCCGGCCGGCGGGCGTGGGCCGGCGCCGATCCACACGCTCGTCAGGCCCCACGGGTCGGCCCGGCGGAGCAGGTCGCGGACGAGGTCGTCGTCGCCCGGACCGACCACGGCGACGACGTCGCCCGGCCGGGCGAGGAGGCGGACGGCGCCCACGACGTCGGCCGCCTCCACGTGCACGGCGGGCAGGGCGCGCGTGCCGACGACGACCGGGTGCACGAACTCGACCGCGAGGTGCCGGCTGTGGGCCGGCCAACGCGGCGAGACACACCACATCGTGGCGCCGGCCGCGAACCGCCGGGCGAGCGTCAGCGCCGCCGCCGCCAGGTCAGTGCCGACCGCCGCGGCCAGGTCGGCGCCGACCGCCGCCGCCTCGAGCGCGACGATCCCGGCGTCAGCGGGCACGGCGGGTCTCCGGGGAGTGGGCGGCGACGGCCATCTGGCCGAGGGCGAGGCCGCCGTCGTTCGGGGGGACGAGCCGGTGGGTCAGCACCGCGAAGCCGCGCTCCACGAGGGCGGCTCGGGTCAACCGGGTGAGCAGCACGTTCTGGAACACGCCACCGCTGAGGGCCACCCGTTCCAGGCCGTTCGTTCGGCGGATTCGGTCGGCCGAGTCAGCGACGAGCGTGGCCACCGCGGCATGGAAGCCGAGGGCGATCGCCCCGATGTCGACGCCGCGGCGGAGGTCGTCGACGATGGCGCGCAGCACCGGCGCGGCGTCGATCTCGTCGGCTCCGACATCGACCGGGTTCACCGCAAAGCGATACTCGGTCGCCAGGCCGTCGGCCGCAGCGACGAGCTCCAGCTCGATCGCCGCCTGCGCCTCGTACGAGACGATGTGGCGCAACCCGACGAGCGAGCTCACGGCGTCGAACAGCCGGCCCATGCTCGATGTCGGTACGCAGTGGATGCCCCGGTCGAGTTGTCGGGCGAGCACGCCGAGTTCGCTCTCGCTCGCCGCGCCCACCGGGGCGAGGTCGTCGTCCCAGTCGATGCCCGCCGCCCACAGGTGCGAGAGCGCCGCCCGGTACGGCTTGCGGATCGTCGCGTCGCCACCGGGCAGCGGCACGTAGCGCAGGTGGGCGGCGCGCTCGAACCCGTCGTAGCCGGCGACGAGCATCTCGCCTCCCCAGATGGCGCCGTCGGTGCCGTAGCCCGTGCCGTCGAAGGCGCATCCGATCACGCGCTCGCCAGTGGGCAGCCCGTGTTCGACCATCACCGCGGCGATGTGGGCGTGGTGGTGCTGGACGAGCGCCAGCGGCCGGTCGGTGGAGTCCTCGGCCCAACGACGCGTGTGGTAGCCGGGGTGGGCGTCGGCGGCGTAGAGCCCGGCATCCACGCCGTACGTCGCGCCGAACTGCTCTCGCGTCCTGGTGAACGCGGCGAGCGTGGCGACGCTGCCCATGTCGCCTATGTGCGGGCTCATCCACGCGTCGCGGCCAGCGGCGAGGCAGAACGAGTTCTTCAGCTCGCCGCCGACGGCGAGGATCGGTTCGACGACGAACGGCAGCCGCAACGGCAGCGGTGCGTAGCCCCGGGCCCGGCGGATCGGAAGTTCGTCGCCGTCGTCGATGCGCACGACCGAGTCGTCGCACGGCACGTGGATCGGGCGGTCGTGCAGGAGCCAGGCGTCGGCGATCGGGGCGAGGCGGCGGCGGGCGTCGGCGTCCTCGTAGCAGATCGGCTCGTCGTTCAGGTTCCCGCTCGTCATCACGAGGGCGGTCGGCCGCGGCGCGCTGCTGCCGGGGACCGGACGGAACAGCAGGTGGTGCACCGGCGTGTAGGGGAGGAACACGCCGACGAACGGGCTGCCTGGCGCCACGAGCGCGGTGACCGGGCTGTCGGCCCGCGCCCGCAGCAGCACGATCGGGCGTTGCGGGCTGGTGAGCAGCGCTGCCTCGTGGTCGTCGACATGGGCGAGACGCTCCGCCACGTCGACATCGCGCACCATCACCGCGAACGGCTTCTCGGCCCGGTGCTTGCGGGCCCGCAACCGGGCGACGGCGGGCGGCGCGGTCGCGTCGCAGGCAAGGTGGAAGCCACCTAGCCCCTTGACCGCCACGATGCGGCCTGCGGTCAGAGCCTGCAGGCCGGCGCGCAGGGCAGCGTCGTCGCCCCGCACGAGGTGGTCGTCGTCCTCGAACCACAGGTGCGGTCCACAGGCGGCGCAGGCCACCGGCTGGGCGTGGAAGCGGCGGTCGTAGGGGTCGTGGTACTCGGCGGCGCAGGTGTCGCAGAGCGCGAAGTCGGCCATCGTCGTGTTGGCGCGGTCGTACGGCAGCCGCTCGATGATCGTGAAGCGCGGCCCGCAGTTCGTGCAGGTGATGAACGGGTAGCGGAACCGACGATCGGTCGGATCGAACAGCTCGCGCACGCAGTCGTCGCACACCGCGATGTCGGGCGGCACGAACGTGATCGCCGCCTCGCCGGCGCGGCTCTCCACGATCTCGAACCCGTGCCGATCGTGCTCGCCCGGCTGCCCCGTGTCGGCGTCCGCGATCTCGATCTCGATCGTGTCTATCCGCGCGAGCGGCGGAGCGTCCGTGACGAGGCGACGTTCGAACGAGGTGACGGTGGCCAGGGGCCCCTCGATCTCGATGAACACGCCACCGGAGTCGTTGCCGACCAGGCCGTCCAGTTGCAGCTCGGTCGCCAACCGATGGACGAACGGCCGGAAGCCGACACCCTGCACCACGCCGCGCGCGCGGATGCGGCGTCGGACCGTCGAGGGAGCGCGGGGCACGGCGGGCCGGTCAGCTCCGCCGGCCGATGCTGACCGCGGCTTCGCGGTGGAGGCGGCCGAAGTTGTAGTAGGCGGCGCAGGCGCCCTCGGAGGACACCATGCAGGTGCCGATCGGTGTCTCGGGGGTGCATGCCGTCCCGAACACCTTGCATTCCCACGGCCGGATCACGCCCTTGAGCACCTCGCCGCACTGGCACGCCTTCGGGTCGGCGACGCGCACGCCGGGCACGGCGTAGCGCAGCTCGGCGTCGAATGCCGCGAACTCGGGGCGCAGCTTCAACCCGCTCTGCGCGATGAACCCGAGTCCTCGCCATTCGAAGTGGGGGCGCAGCTCGAACACCTCGGCGAGCAACGCGAGGGCCCGGGGGTTGCCCTCCTCTCGCACGACGCGGGTGTACTGGTTCTCGATCTCGCAGCGACCCTCGCGTAGCTGGGCGAGCAGCATCGCCACGGCCTGCAGGATGTCGAGCGGCTCGAACCCGGCCGTCACCAGCGGCTTGCCGTACTGCGCTGTTACGAAGCGGTACGGCCGCTGGCCGACGACGGTCGACACGTGACCGGGCCCGAGGAACCCGTCGAGGCGCAGGTCCGGTGAGTCGAGGATCGCCTTGATCGGCGGCACGATCGTGACGTGGTTCGAGAAGACGGTGAAGTTGGTGATGCCCTTCGCCCGCGCCTCCAACAGCGTCAGTGCGGTCGACGGCGCGGTCGTCTCGAAGCCGACAGCGAAGAACACGACCTGCCGCTCCGGCGACTCGGCGGCGATGCGCAGGGCGTCGAGCGGCGAGTAGACGAAGCGAACGTCGGCCCCCTCGGCCTTGGCCTGCAGGAGGTTCCCCCGGCTACCCGGCACGCGCATCATGTCGCCGAACGAGGTGAACACCACGCCCGGCGTCTTGGCCAGCGCGATGGCATCGTCCACCCGCCCCATCGGGATCACGCACACCGGGCACCCGGGACCATGCACCAGTTCCACGTTCTCCGGGAGTAGGTGCTCGATGCCGTGGCGGTAGATGGTGTGCGTGTGGCCCCCGCACACCTCCATCAGCTTGACGTGCTCGTCACCGGACAGCTCGTTGATCCGGGCGACGAGGGCGCGCACGGCCGCCGGGTCGCGGTACTCGTCCACGAAGCGCATGGACGGGTCCTACGCGACGCGACGCAGGGGGTTGCTGGAGCTCGAGCCCTGCAGCCGATCGATCAGGAGCTGACTGCCGCGCTGAACGAGGCCGCCGGCGATCGAGATGCCGCCGGCGAGCATTCCCCGCACCTCCTCGGACGTTCTGATCGCCTCCCACGACTGCTTCAGCTCGGCATGGCCGTCCTTGCCGGCACGCGAGCCGTAGAGGTAGCCGACGACGGCGCCAACGATCGCACCCATGGTGAATCCTCCTGTTTCAGTCGGTCTGTTTCAGTCGATCTTTTCAGTCGTGCTAGTCAGGTGATGTCGATCCGAGATGACCAGAACGCGGTGAGTTCGTCGTCGTACGACTGGCCCATGAGCTTGAGCGACGCGAGGGCGAGGTCGGCCTCCTCGGCGTCGATCTTCGACATCGCGAAGCCGACGTGGATGAGCACCCAGTCGCCGAGCGCCAGCCCTTCGTCTTCGAGCAGGCCGATGTTGATGATGCGGCTGACCCCCGAGACGTCGACGCGGGCCAGGTGGGGGTGGACGTCCATCAGCTCGACCAGTTGACCGGGAATCCCGAGGCACATGGGTCAGTCCTCCTTGGTGGCGAAGATCTCGACGCGGACCGTCACGACCGGCTCCACCTTGAGCACGAGGATGCGGGGAGGTTCCATGCCGAAGTCGCGGATGTCGAAGCGTGATTCCCCGGCGAGCTTGAGCGTGCCGGCGTCGACGACCTCGACGGTCATGTCGTCCTCGACCCGACGGACGACGCCCCGGAATGTGAGGTCACCCGTGACGCGGTACGACCCGTCGCCGTCGACGCGGCGCATGTTCGTGAGCACCCCGTCGATCGTCGGGTAGCGGCGGGTGTCGATGCGCCGGTGCAGTTCGCCGTCCTCGAACTTCTTGC
>JAYUAM010000961.1:0-6864 GCA_043741295.1 Acidimicrobiia bacterium | reverse complement strand
GCTCGACGCGCTCGACGCGCTCAACACAGATCTCGCCGACCGGCTGGCCGGGCTCGGCGCGACGTGGTCGACCGAACGGTTCGCACTCGCCGGGTTGGCCACGGGCCTGACCGCCACGATCGGCGCACTCGCCGAGGCACTTGGCCTCGCCGTCGCGGCCGAGTGGGCCAACCATGTCGACGACCAGCGGGTCGAGGTGGCGGCGCGGCACGCCCGCTTTGCCGCGCTCCTTCCGGTGGTGCTTGGTCGCCTGGCCGAGGTCGGCCTGACTGCCGTGCCCGTGAAGGGCGCGGTGCTGATGACCGGCGCCTGGCCGTTTCCGGCGGCGCGGCCGATGGCCGACATCGATGTCCTCGTCGCACCGACCCACCGCGAGCGGGCGCGGGCGACAATGGTGGCCGCCGGCTTCCGACAAGTGGCCACCGAGGCGTGGGAGGACACGTTTCTCGGTTGGGGCGACGGCGGCGCCGGTCGGCGCGACGGCGAGTCGCGGGAGCACAACGGCAAGATCGAAGTGCATCCCGGCTGGGTCGAACGCCTCCACGGT
Source organism: Acidimicrobiia bacterium (assembly GCA_043741295.1). Taxonomy (GTDB): domain Bacteria; phylum Actinomycetota; class Acidimicrobiia; order Acidimicrobiales; family Ilumatobacteraceae; genus JAYUAM01. The sequence continues at coordinate 6,317 of JAYUAM010000961.1, read as the reverse complement.
TACGTTGTTGACGACGGTCCCGTGCTCCTCGCCCGGGCCGGCCCGGGCGAGCTCGCCGGAGCGCCGTGTCACCGCCTTTCCGACGGCGCGTTCGCCGCGCACGTGCTCGGTCATCTCGGCGCCTGCGCGATCCGCGGCGAGGTCCGGGCCGTGAACGTGGTGGATGCGGTCGTCCTGCTCCGCACCCTCGACGCCGCCGGGCGCGCCGAACTCCACGAGTTGGCCGAGCTCCTCGACCCGCGCCCGTTTGCCGCTGGCTCGTGGCTCGTCGCCCGCTACCGTTCGGACGTGTTCGTCGACGAGCTGGAGGCCGCCCGCCGAGCAGCTACCACGCGGCTACCCGAGCGGGCCCGCCGCGCGCTGGGCGGCGCCGTGCCGGCCGACCTCCTGCGCGACCCCGCCGCTCGCACGACGTTCGGCTGGCGGCGGGCGTGGGCGATGCACCGGCACGAAGTCGCCGCCGTCGCCCGTCAGTACGTGTGGCCGGCGCCGGGCGATCTCGTGGTTGCTCGGGGCGAGTCCGTCGGGGCCGCTCGGGTCCGCCGGTTCGGACGGGCCACCGTCGCCGGGGCCCGCGAGGCCGGGCGGCGTGTCGTTGCGGTGCCCGCCACGCGCCGCCCGTGAACGCAACCGGCCGGGCGATCGAGGGCCACCGACGGCGTCTGCGCGTCGCCTACGTCCTGCTTGGCGACCCCGGAGCACGCAGCCCTGACGAGTTGCTCGCCCTGCTCCCGACGGTCGCGCGGACCACCCGGGCGCTCGATGCGACCGGACGCGTCGATGTGCACGTCGTTGCCCGCATCGGTTCGGCCTACGGCGGGGCTCGCCTCGACCGCGACGGTGCGGCGTTCCACTTCGTCGACACCGACGACCGCGCGGGCGGTGCCATGGCCTCGCTCGTCGCCGCCGTCGCGCCCGATGTCGTACACGTGAACGGCCTCGTCTTCCCCCATGCGACCGAGACCCTCGCCGCAGCGGCACCCGACGCCGTCGTTCTCGTGCAACATCACGGCGAGCTGCCCCCCGGCGGCGTCCGCACGCACCTTGCGCTGCGCCGCGCCGCCCGCACCGTCGATGCCTTCGCCTTCACCGGTGCGAGCGCCGGTCAGGCCGAACCGTGGCGTCGGCTGCTCGGCCGTCACGCCGCCGTCGTCGAGGTCCTCGAGTCCTCGACCGACCTACGGTCCGTCGACCGCGACGCGGCGCGCCGGACGCTCGGCATCGTCGGTGAACCAGCGGTGCTGTGGGTCGGTCGCTTCACGCAAGGCAAGGACCCCGACACCGCAATCGCCGCGTTCGCCGCGCTGCTCGCCCGGCGTCCCGACGCCCGTCTGTGGCTGCTCGCCAGGGACCGCAACGGCGAGGAGGCCGTGTCGGCGGCCGTCGATGCCCGACCCGAACTCGCCGAGCGGGTCCACGTCGCCGGCCCCGTCCCACACCGGGAGATGGCGTCGTGGTTCAGCGCGGCCGACGTGCTGGTCTCGACCAGCCGTCACGAAGGGTCCGGCTACTCGGTCGTCGAGGCGATGGCGTGTGGCTGCCCGGTCGTCGTCTCCGACATCGCCCCGCACCGGGTGATCGTCGCCGGAGCCGGGCCGCTCGTACCGGTCGGCGATGTGGCGGGCTTCGCCGACGTGCTCGCCACGGCGAGGTTGGGCGCGGACACCCGCCGCATCATGCGACGGACGTTCGAGGCACGACTCGGCTGGCCGGCGGTCGCCGAGCAGTTGCTCGCGGCCTACGCCGCCGCCGGGGCGAGCTGATCAATCCAGCTCCCACGCGTGGTCGAAGCTCACCGCCGGCAGCCACAGCGGCCGCGGGCGGGCGTCGGGCTCCTCCACCCGGAACGTGGAGATCTGCCGCCACCGCCCGCCAGTGTCGTCACCGTCGACCGACGTCCAGACCTGGTACACCCCCGACTGCAGCGGGAGCGAAAGGATGCGGCAGCGCACCTCGTGGCCGTGCCAACCCGGCGGCACCGTGAACGACGTGCCGATCACGTTCCACGGGTGCCCGTCGCGGATGCCCAACGCGATCGTCAACGGCCGGCCCACCGTGACCGGATGCCGCCGTTGCCCTTCGCCCGCCGCGTCGCTGGACGGATGTGCGGGCAGGGGCACGCGGATGACCACCTCGTCGCCCGGGGCGAATACGTGGCGGGCGATGCCGTCGCCGGTCGCCGGTGCCGGCATCGAGCCACCGCCCTGGGCATCGACCCACCGAAGGTAGGCGTCCACCGTCTCGGTCGCCCCGCCGAGGTGCGCGATGCGCCCGTCGACGAGGAGCGCAGCGCGTGTGCACGCGGTCTGCACGCTGGCGAGGTCGTGCGAGACGTAGACCAGTGTCGTGCCCCGACGCACGAGCTCGGCCATGCGATCGAGGCAACGCACCTGGAACCGGGCGTCTCCGACGGCGAGAGCCTCGTCGACGACGAGCACGTCTGGGCTTCCGCCGGAGGCGATGGCGAAGCCGAGTCGCAGTTGCATGCCGGACGAGTAGTGCTTCACGACCTTGTCGATCGACGACTCGAGTTCGGCGAAGGCGACCATGTCGTCGAAGCGGGCAGCGATCTCGCGCCGCGACATACCGAGGATGGCGCCGTATAGCCAGATGTTCTCGCGGCCGGTGAGCTCGGGGTGCACCCCCGCGCCCACCTCGATGAGCGCGCCCACCCGGCCCCGCACGCGCACGACGCCGGCGGTCGGCGCAGTGACACGCGCCGCGATGCGCAGGGCGGTCGACTTGCCGGCACCGTTCGGCCCGATCACGGCGAACGCCTCGCCGGCCGCGACCTCGAAGGACACGTCGGCGAGCGCCTGGCGGCTCGGCGCCGTGGCGTTGCCGGTGGTGTTCGCGCGCTGCCCGAGCTGGGCACCGCGACGCCCCGCCAGCTCGGCGCGGGCGGAGCGGTACGTCGAGCCGGCGGCGCGCTCGCGGTACGTCTTGGTCACTCCCTCGAACCGCAGAGCCCAGCGCGGTTCAGACGACATCGGGCAGCGTCGGGGCGAGTCGTAGGAAGCGACGGTGGCCGAACCAGCCCACGAGCAGCGCCGACACCGTGCTCGCCCCGAGCAGTGTGAGGTTCGGCCAGCGGCCCTCGGCGAGCACGCGGCGAAACCCGTCGAGCGGTCCGACGGACGGGTTGACGAAGGCGTACAGGAGGCGACGTCCGGACGACACCTTCTCCACGCGAAAGGCGACGGGGCTGACGAACAACCAGAGCAGCGTCGCGAACGGTAGGGCGTGGCGAACGTCGCGGAACACGGCGTTCGCGGCGGCGAGCGGGAGCACGACCGCCAAGGCGACGGCGACCGCCACGACGAGCACGAGCGGCAGCGCGAGCAACCCGATGCCGAGGTGGGCGCCGAGGATCGGGCCGACCACTGCGAACAGGACGAGGCCCACGGCAAGCTCGACGAGGGCGGCGAGCACGGCCGCGACGACGGGCGCCTCGCGCGGGAACCAGGTCTTACGCACGAGGGGTGCCTCGGCGACGAGGGCGCTGGCCCCGCCGACCACGGCCGAGGACACGAACTGCCACCCGACCAGGGCAGCGAGGGCACCGGGCGCGTAGGCCGACACCGATGCGTCGCCGCGCAGGAAGACGACGAGCGGCACGAGCAGGGCGAGCGGCTGGATCACCGCCCACGCCACGCCGAGCACGGCCTGGCGGTAGCGGACGCGCAGCGAGCGGACAAGAAACGCGCGCACCACGGAGCGGCTCGACCACAGCTCGCGAAGCGCGCTCCGACTCGACTGCGGTCCCGCGGTGACGACGGTCTCGCGGAGCGTGTGCACCGGCGCCACGCTAGTCCCACCTGCGCGTCGGGTCGTCTGGTCTTAAGATATTGTTGCGTGTGCAACCACCGCGATCGCCCGCGTATTCTCGGCTCATCGACATCCTCGTAGCGCACTCCTACTACCTCAACCTGGACCCGAAACAGGCGCAGAAGATGCGCCCGTATCCGCCGCTCGCCACGCTGTACGTGGCGGGCGCGTTGCGGGCCGCCGGGCACTGCGTCGCGGTGTTCGACGCCATGCTCGCGGTCGACGAACGTGACTTCGAAGCGCAGGTTGCATGCTCTCGCCCCGACGTCGTGGCGATCTACGAGGACAACTTCAACTTCCTCTCCAAGATGTGCCTGACCCGCATGCGCGAAGCGGCGTTGAGGATGACCACGGCGGCGCGGCTATCGGGCGCGGCCGTCATCGTTTCGGGCTCCGATGTCACCGACCACCCCGGCCTGTATCTGTCGGCCGGCGCCCACGCCTGCGCGCTCGGCGAGGGCGACCACGCCGTGCGGGAGTGGGTCAGCTGGCTCGCCGAGGGCCACGAGCCGACCGCGGCGGCGACCCACGTCGCCGGCCTCGCCCTGCCCGACGGCACCATCAGCGAACCCCATCCCGATGAGGTGCCGCTGCTCACCCCGAAACGGGCGAACGAGCGCCAGCCGGACGTGTTCGGGCTGCCGGCGCGCGACCTCGTCGACATCGAGGCGTACCGCGCGCTCTGGCTCGACCGGCACGACTACTTCTCCCTGAACATGGTCTCGACCCGCGGCTGCCCGTTCCACTGCAATTGGTGCGCCAAGCCGATCTGGGGTCAGCGCTACGCCATGCGCTGGGCCGTGGAGGTCGCCCGGGAGCTCGATGTTGTGAAGCGCGAGTTCGGGCCCGATCACATCTGGTTCGCCGACGACATCTTCGGCCTGCGCCCGAGCTGGGTCACCGAGTTCGCCGACGAGGTCGACCGGCTCGATGCACAGCTGCCGTTCACCATGCAGTCGCGCTGCGACCTGATGACCGACGAGTCGGTCGCCGGGCTCCGTCGGGCCGGTTGCCACGAGGTGTGGCTCGGCGCCGAGAGCGGCAGCCAGGCCGTGCTCGACGCCATGGACAAGGGCACGCTGGTCGACGACATCCGCACCGCCCGGGCGCGCCTCGGCGCCGCCGGCATCCGCGCCTGCTTCTTCGTCCAGTTCGGCTATCCGGGTGAGACGTGGGCCGACATCGAGGCGACCATCGCGCTCGTGCGCGAGACGCTGCCAGACGACATCGGTGTCAGCGTCAGCTACCCGCTCCCGGGGACACGGTTCCACGCGATGGTGCAGGGTGATCTCGACGGCAAGGCGAACTGGGCGGTCTCGAACGACCTCGAGATGATGTTCCGCGGCACTTACACATCGCCGTTCTACCGGCGGTTGCACCTCGCGCTCCACGACGATCTCGATCTGCGCCGTCGCCAGGCCGGCCACTCCCGCGCCCGTCATGCATCGTTGCCCGACGTCGGGCTGGCGGAGCACGAGGGCCGCGTCGCCGCGGCGTGGAACGAGGTCGTCGAGCTCAAACGGACGTGCCGCAACGACAGCCCGACGACGATCGTGCGCCACGAACCGGCCCCGGTCGCCCCGGACCTCTCGCGCGCCCACAACTGACCCGGCTCACGGCGACGTTCGCCGCCAGCTCGACCTGCGTCAGGTCGGCCAGCACGCGCGAGCGCCTGCTATGCGGGGTCGGCACTCCGGTTGTGCGCCTCGAGGAGCGGGTTGCGGTAGCTGTGCGTGGCGTCGAACCGCGACAGCAGGTAGGGCCCGGCCTCGACCGGTTCGTACCGATAGGACTCGCCCGATGCGACGCACGACGGCAGCACCGCGATGCGGGCGCGGTAGGGAGGCGTGACGAACAGCGGCATCGAGTACCGGTCCGACTCCGGCGGGTTCACGACGCGGTGCGGGTTCGAGACCCACCGGTCGTTCGTCCAGATCGACATGAGGTCGCCGAGGTTCACGACCATCAGCTCGTCGGGCACGAGCACGTCGATCCACACGCCGTCGCGTCGCATCACCTCCAGCCCGCCGATGCCGTCGTCGGCCAGCACCGTGACGGAGCCGTAGTCGGTGTGCGTACCGCAGCCGAGTTGCCCGGCGACCGGAGCGAGCGTTCGTTTCGGCGGGTAGTGCACGAAGCGCAGGTTGTACAGCGTCTCGCCGAGCGACAGGAAGAACTCCGGGTCGAGGTCGAGCGCCATCGCCATGACCCGCATGGTGCGCTCGGCGGCACCGATCGCTTCGGCGCGGTAGGCGCGGAACGCATCGACGAACCCGTCGACGTCGGGCAGCTGGTTCGCGCCGTGCAGTGGCGTGCCGGCCAGGACCTCGGGATGGTCGATCGGGTCCTCGTTGCCCGTGTCGAGCGTCTCCTTCAGGTCGCCCCCGATACGTCGGCGTCGAGCGTCTCACTCGCCATCGCGACGTAGCCGCGATGACACGACGAACGGCCGATGGCGATGGCCTGCTTCGCGCCGGTGCCCGTCGCGA
>JAYUAM010000960.1:0-2912 GCA_043741295.1 Acidimicrobiia bacterium | reverse complement strand
CGAGCACCGGCTCGTAGCGATCGTCGGTGAGCACCCAATCGGGGTGGGCGCGGTAGAGATCGGAATCGGGGTTCACCATCTCCGGCTCGAACCACAGGCCGAACTGCATCCCGAGCCCGGTGACGTGCTCGACGATCGGGCCGAGTCCGTCGGGCCACACGGCCGGGTCGACCCACCAGTCGCCGAGTCCGGCGTGATCGTCACGGCGCAGGTGGAACCAGCCGTCGTCGAGCACGAAGCGTTCGATACCGACGCTGGCCGCCCGGTCGGCGAGCCGGGCGACGAGCTCAAAGGAGTGGGCGAAGTAGATCGCCTCCCACGTGTTCAGCGTGACCGGCCGCGGCGTGCGGGGGTGGTTCCGCTGGGCGCGCAGATGGGCGTGGAACGCCGTGCTTGCGCCGTTGAGACCGCGGTCCGACCAGGCGCCGTATACGACGGGAGACGAGTAGCTGGCGCCCGGGGCGAGCACGACCTCGCCGGGGTGGAGCAGCTCGGCGACCTGCACCGAGCGGCGACCGTCGGCGTTGGCGTCGAAGTGCACGGCCGATGACCCGCTCCAACCGAGATGCACGCCCCAGACCTCGCCATCGTCCTCGCCGAAGCCTGTGGTTCCGGCGAAGGCGAGGGGCACTCGATCGTGCGAGGTGCGCCCGGTCCGCCCCTCGACGCTCAGGCTGCCCGACGGCCACGGCTGACGCACCGGCTGCAGCTCGAGCGCCCAGCGGCCGGTGAAGGTGAGCGTCTCGGTGGCGTGGCCGGGCAGTGGCAACGTGACCCGGAACGCGTCGAGGTGGTAGTCGTCGGTTCCGTCGTTCGTGAGCGTGGAGCTGGCCGTGAGCAGGCCGTCAGGCCCGAGGGCGAGGTCGACCACGAGGGTGAGCCGGGCCGTCTCGTCGGTGGACGCGACGCGCACTGAGCTCGCAGCGACGTCGTGGTCGACTGCCGTCGTAGCGAATCGCGGCGCCCAGTCCGACCCGTCATCCCGTCGACCCTCGATGCCGGGCCGCCCGAGGTAGCCCGAGCCGTGCTCGGGCAGGATCGCGAGCGGTGCGAGCACGTCGAGCGCGCCGTTGGCCACGGGACGTTCCACGAGCGCGGCGACGAGCCCGACGTCGCCGACCGGCCGACCCCAGTGCACGACGACCGGCGTCCCACCCGACACGTCGACGACGACGCCGACTCCCCCACCGACCAGTTCGATCAGCTCACTGCGTTCCGTCACGTCGCCCCCCGTCGCACCGGCCCGATGCCTGCCGCGATCGCCGGTCACGGTAGGAGATTCACGAAGGTTCGGGCGAGCACGGGCCGTGGAGCAACGCCGCCGCTAGAGCGATTCTACTAATAAGTTGACATATTGATTGTTTGGCGCGACGGTTGCGGCGTGTTCGCCTCCTGGTTCCCGGCCTCGTGATCCGTGCCCTCGCCTCGTTCGGCCGACGCGCCGATCGCACCGTGGACGGGTTCGCTCGTGCGCACGGCGTGCCGCTCGACGACGAGACGCGACGCTTCCTGTCGTTCCACCTCGCCAGGATGCGGTGGCACCGCCAGGTCGGAGGGATCGTCGGCCTCGTCATCGGCCTCGCCCTGCCGTTCGTGGTCCCCGGCGGGTTCCTGGTCACGTGCGTCTCGGTTCTCGGTGGATCTGTCCTCGGCATGGCGGCGGCCGAACTCGACCGATGGTTCGGTCCGAGCGACCGACCGCAGCGCATCGCCAGCCTCACGCCGCGGTCGCGCTCCACGTTCGTGAGCGGAGAGAGTGCTTGGCTCGACCGGCTGATGATCGGCCTCCTCGTGGCGTCGGGCGCCGGAGCGATCTGGCTGCTCGTGGCCGCCGCTCCAGACGAGCAGCGTGTGGTCCTCGGTGGCGCGCCGGTTCTCGATCTTCCGACCGGCGCACACGACATCGCTCTTCAAGAAACGGCTACGGCGGTCGACGTCGCGTGGCGCACGGCCGAAGGCTCCGCCCGGTCGACGACCGTGACGTGGCCCGCTGGCGTCGGTAGCGGAGCGTCTTCGATGGGCGTCGAACCTCGCCACCCGACCGCTCAGTTCGTCGTCGGGCTCTTCGCGTTGCTCACCGCTGCGTGGGCCTTTGGCGAGTGGCGTCGGGTCTCGCGTGTCGCCTTCGTCCGATCGACCGCGCCGGCTCGGCGACCGTCGAGGATGCCGGCATGATCGTCGACGTCGACACGTCGTCGCCCACGCCGCGGTACGAGCAGCTGCGCGTGCAGATCGCCCGCATGATCGATTCGGGCGTGCTCGCCGAAGGAGCACGCCTGCCCACCATCGCCCAACTGGCCAACGACCTCGGCCTCGCCCCCGGCACCGTCGCCCGCACGTACCGCGAGCTGGAGGGCGACGGTCTCGTCGTCAGTCGTCGGCGCGTCGGCACCGTCGTCGCCGCCCGTCCACCCCACCGGACACGCAAGCCCGAGAGTGCTGCGCTCGATGCCGTCGTGCGTGACTTCGCCCGCCAGCTCCATCAACTCGGCGCCTCCCCGGACGACGCGATCTCCCGCCTCCGCGCCCTCTGACCGTTGCCCGGTCGGTAACGCCGCACCAACAGCTGCCGTAGGAGCGACGGCGCGGTGGCCTACGCGCAGCGGGCGAGGCGGTCCCCGGTGTACAGCCTCAGCTCCGCCAAGGCGTGCTTCCTGCGTGGCTTCGAGACAACGGCCAGCGGGCGCAGCGATCGAGCAACGCGCGCCCGAGTGTCCGCAGGAAGGCTGTGGGTACGATCAGGGTGTCGAGATCCTCGAGGGCCGCAGCCGCGAACTCGACACGGGCCACCTCGTTAACAGCGCGTCGAGCGAGATGGTCTCGCCGGACAACGCCTGCTCTCGGCCGAGCTGTGCCCGCGCCAACGCGCCGGAAAGACCGTCGAGCAGCTCCGCGACGTTCCGCGCATCGGG
>JAYUAM010000959.1:0-1052 GCA_043741295.1 Acidimicrobiia bacterium | reverse complement strand
CCGACGGTGTGCCAGCCGTGACTGTCGCGCACGAGGGCGGCGTTGTCGCCGATCGTCGCGACGACGACGTTCGAGCCGGCGAGGTGACGCATGCGTCGCACCTGCGGTGCGGGCCACCGGCCGGACCCGGCGAGCACGGCGACCATGCCGACGAGGCCGAGGCCGAGCGTGAGCCCGCCGCCACGACTGTCGGCCATCGGGTCGGTGATGACCGTGGCACCGGCACCGGCGGCCACGACGCCGGCCCCGGCGGCATGGGCGACGCAAAGCGCGGCCCACGTCGGGGTGTCCTTGAGCACCGAGCGGGCGTGCATCGCCGTGCCACCGCACAGCACGATGGTCGACGCGGCGCGAACCGACGCGACCTTCGCCTCGTCGAGCGCATCGCGACGCGTGAGCACATCGCACTCGGTCGCGGTGACGCCCGCCGCCGACAGCCAGGCCACCGCCGCGGCCGCCAGACGGTGCGGATGCTCATAGGCCGACGCGGTCGGCAGGACCACCGCGGGGCCAGTGAACAGGGAGGCGATCTCGGTCGGGGTCGTCGGGCCGAGGTCGGCGCCGAGCAGGATCAACGGTCCAGGCACGACGGCCACCGTACCGTGCTGCGAAACCTGACTAACCTTGTCGACATTCAACCCAGGCGCCCCGCGGGAGCTACCGGCTTGGCGCTCGGGCCGACAGAACGGAGATCCGATCATGGCCATCCTCGACGAGGTCCTCACCGCCAACGCCGACTACGCCGCCTCGTTCGGGGCCAAGGGCGAGCTCGCCCTGCCACCGGCCCGCGGGTTCGCCATCCTCACGTGCATGGACGCCCGCCTCGATCCGGCGAAGTACGCCGGTCTCGCCGAGGGCGATGCCCACGTCATCCGCAACGCTGGTGGCCGGGCGAGTGACGACGCCATCCGCTCGCTCGTCATCTCTTACAAGCTGCTCGGCACACGCGAGTGGTTCGTGATCCATCACACGAACTGCGGGATGGAGTTCTTCACCGACCAGGTGATGCGCGGCCTGCTCGCCTCGAGCCTGGAGACGGCCGCACTCGGGGC
>JAYUAM010000958.1:0-2919 GCA_043741295.1 Acidimicrobiia bacterium | reverse complement strand
ACGACCGCGTCGACCCGGTCACCAGGAGGCGCCGGCGCCGGCGTCCCAGCAACGGCGCGTGGCTTCGGCGCCGGCGAAGTACGCCCCGCGAGCGCTGCGCCGCTTCTCGTCCGTGTCCAGGTAGCGCTCGGCGAACTCGCCGACGTGGCCACCGTGGTCCTCGTCGACCGAGATGTGGATCGTGTGGAAGGCGTAGTCCTCGGGCTGCAACAGGTGCCCGTAGTGGTGCTTGAAGCCCTCAACGGCGCGGATGTAGGCGGACGGGATCTGGTTCTCGATGCCGAGCGAGGCACCGAACTGGAACTCGTACCACGGCCGCTGGTGGGCGAGGTTGTAGAGGAAGCTCTCGCTGAGAACGGCCTCGACGTTTGGCGTCGCCTCGGTGATCACCGTGTCGGGCGCGCCGAGGGCGCGGGTGAACTGGAAGAGCCAGTGCAGGTGGCCGTGGCCCGACTTCGACTGGATGCCGAGCACCTCTTCGCCGATGTTCTCGATCGTCGCGTCGGTCATCTCATAGGGGATGCGCCCGACCCAGATCGAGAGGAACCGGCGAGTGTGGTACGTGACGCCCCAGTAGTGCTGACGGGCCCAGCCGACAAGGTCCTGCGGGGTCGCCTCGCCCTGCACGACGCGCTCGACCCAATCGGCCTTGTCGAGCGTGCGACCCGACGCCATGAGCTCCTGGCGCATGTCTTCCACGAACGCTTCACCGTCGAATGACATGACGGTCCCCCTATCAGGTCGGGAGCCCGGCTCGGCTCACCTCTGCACCGTGGCACCGTGGCGTTCCGTAGACAAGGACGCCGGTCCGATTTGAGGAACGCCCTCGTTGTCGCCGATGGTCGGGGTGCGTACGGTCGAACCTCATGAGCGAGCTGGCGCCCACACTGCCCGTCGTCGGTGACGGTGGCGGATATCGCGGTCGGGGGCTCGCTCCGGTGCCGGTGTCGTTGACGATCGACGGCGTGCGCTACGACCTTTGCGTCGACCCGTCGATGGCCGGGCTCAAGGCGATACGGGAGTACGCCGGCCACGAGCGGCCGCGGCGCGGTTGCCAGGCCGGAATCTGCGGCAAGTGCGAGAGCAGGGTCGACGGCAACGAGACCCGCCTCTGCCTCACCCAGATCGGCGACCTCGACGGCACGACCATCGAGACGCCAGCGCCCCGCAAGAGCATGTTCGCCATCTAACGCGAGCGGGCCGGTCGGCTGGTCGGTCGGTCGGTCGGGGCGCGGACCGCCGCCCGGCCCGTCGAGGTCGAACGTTGACGAGTTACCTGCGCCCACGGCCGGTATCCCGTCAACGTTCGACGGCTGGAGCGCGGGACCGGCTCGGCCGCGGCATGCTGGGGTGGATGAGTGATGTCAGCCAGGTCGACCGCGACCGCGCAATCGAGCGCGTCGAGCTCGGCGGCGGGTCGTGGGTCGACGTCGCCCGCGGCTGGGTCACCGATGCTGATGCCGTCTACGAGCACCTGCTCGGGTCGGTGCCGTGGCAGACGAGCCAGCTGTTCCGCTACGACCATCTCGTGGAGGAGCGGCGGCTCGGGGCGTGGTGGAAGCGGGGAAACCCGTTGCCGCATCAGGCCCTGGCCGACGCCACCCGCGCATTGCAGCACCGCTACCGCGTGCAGTTCGACGGGTTCGGCCTGCTGCAGTACCGGGACGGACGCGACGGCCAGGCGTTCCATCGCGACACCGACATGCGTTGGCTCGACGACACGGTCATCGCCGTGCTCACGTTCGGTGCCCGCCGACCCTGGCTGCTGCGCCCGTACGCGGCCAAGCACACCGACGCGCCCGGCCGCGGCGCGACGCATGACCTCGCGCCGGGGCCCGGCGACCTGATCGTGATGGGCGGCCGGTGCCAGCGTGACTGGGAGCACAGCGTGCCGTACCTCCCCAACTCCGCGGTCGGGCCGCGGGTGTCGATCCAATGGCGGTTCGCCCACCGCACCGGTCGTCCCTTCCAGGGCGCCTCCTACCGCGCGCCGCTCACGTACAGCCGCCGCCGCTGACCGCTCGCCAGTCTCAAGCGGTCATGGTCGTGAGGGCACTGGCGAGCTTGTCGAAGGCCATGTTCCATCCTGCGGCGCCCGGCGAGTCGGCCGGGATGCCGGCGTGGGTCATGACCATCCGGGTGCGTCCCGCAACGTCGTTATCTGCCAGACGAGATCGCTGGGGGCGTCGAGCACCCGCTCGATCACGACGGCGTGCTTCGACCGTTGTTGGTCTCGACGATGGGGTTTGTCGGTCCGTCGTTGTCCGTCGAGATGTTGCGCCCGACCCGGACGAGGTTGCCGCTCGGGTCCTTCACGCTGAACTCGCGCATGCCCCATGGTTGATCGGCGAGGTCGCTGACGGGCAGGCCGGCCGCGGACCAGGCGGCGTGGAGCTCGTCGACGTTGCGTGCGTGGACGTAGCACCCCGACGCGTTCCGGATCGGGTCGACGCCCGGATCGGCAGCGAGGTGGAGCAGCTCGCCGTCGCGAACGACGAAGGCGTAGCCATCGTCGTAGCGCTCGACCGAAAGGCCGGCCGCGGTCCAGAACGCAACCGATTCGGCCATGTCGCGCACCGGCAGGATCGGGGTGGCCGACCCTGACCGCACGCCGCCGAACGTGCCCGCGAGCCAGTGCACGCAGGCCCGGCACACGACGATCTCACGATGGCACGTCAACGCTGCGAGCCCGTCCGGCGGCTGAGGTTCACCGCAACACGAACACGGCCGGTCTTGCTCCACGGCCCCATTGTGACCGACCAGCGGAGCCACGAATGCCGCCTGCCCGCAACGATCTTCATGGCTTGCGCTCTGGCCCGGGCGTTGTCACCGCGATGACTCGTGTCACCGCGGTGTGAACATCGTGTGTATCAGCCGGGATTGACACCGCGGACCGGGCAAGCAGTTCTACATTCGGCG
>JAYUAM010000957.1:0-1053 GCA_043741295.1 Acidimicrobiia bacterium | reverse complement strand
CGTTGTCGGCACGCGGTTCGCTGCGGCTGCCCTATCCGGGCGAGGGCGAGACCGCGATCCGGCACCGTCGTCTCTACGAACTGGCACGGATCTGGACCGTGTCGGTCGGGCGGCTCGCCGAAGCCCACACCGATGCGACCGCGATCCTCCATGAGGCCGGTCGCCCGGTCGACGATCGTCGCCTCTACGGAGTGTGGGCGTCGGAGGCTCCGGGACACGCGGTCACGGTCGATTGGGTGGCCGGCAAGGTGTCTGGCTCGAAACCGTTCTGCTCCGGTCTCGGCATCGTCGACCGCGCGCTCGTGGCCGTGGGCGACCGCGACGGGTTCGATTGGTTGATCGATCTCGACGTGGCGTCGTCGAGCTCCGTGCGACACGACGTCACCGGCTGGAAGACGGCGGCACTAGCCGACACCCGCACCGGCACCGTCGCGTTCGTCGACCACCCCGTTGACGGTGAACGATCGGTCGGCGGCCCGCGCTGGTACGTCGACCGCCCGGGCTTCTGGCGCGGCTCGTGCGGACCGGCGGCCTGCTGGGCCGGCGCGGCCGCGGGACTGGCCGACCAGGCCGAGGAGTTCGCCGGCGACGATCCGCATCGTCGGGCCCAGGTCGGCGCCCTTCGGGCGGCAACGTGGTCGCTCCGGGCGATGCTCGATCACGCCGGCCGGGGCATCGACGACGACGCCACCGGTGCTGACGCCCGTTACATCGCCCTCGCGCTCCGGCACGGGATCGAGCGGACCTGTACCGAGATGCTCGACCTGTTCGGCCGCGCTGGGGGACCTCGTGCCCTCACGACATCGGCGGAGGTAGCACAACGGTTCGCCGACGTTCAGCTCTACGTGCGTCAGCATCCCGGCGAGCGCGACCTCCACGTCCTCGCCGACATCCCCCGATCACCTCGGGCTTCGTGAGAGGACCGCCATGCTCCCCGACAGCTCGTCAAGCCTGGTCGGAACGGGGACTGGCAGGCATCGATGACCTGTTCCCCCGGCGCGACGGACAGCCGACGCGCCGGCCAACGTCCCCTCACCCGATCTGGTGGCCCGC
>JAYUAM010000956.1:0-1054 GCA_043741295.1 Acidimicrobiia bacterium | reverse complement strand
CAACTTGTCTGATACTTGTCTACCCGCGGTAGCATCACGGTCGTCATCCGCACCACGAGCACCCGCCAGGGGGTCCCGCCATGGCCGTTTCCGCCGGCACGCCGATCGAACTCGTCAACAAGGTCTACGCAACGCTGCCCGACCGCGTCGCCGTCGGGCGCTCCCGTCTCGGGCGCCCACTCACCCTGACCGAGAAGATCCTCCTCAACCATCTCGTCGATCTCGCCGGGCAGGAGCTCGAGCGAGGGCGCAGCTACGCCGATTTCAACCCCGATCGGGTGGCGATGCAGGACGCCACGGCGCAGATGGCGCTGCTCCAGTTCATGACCGCCGGGCTCGACCAGACGGCCGCCCCGTCGACCGTCCATTGCGATCACCTCATCCTCGCCAAGCAGGGCGCCCAGATCGACATGGGCGTGGCGATAGACACGAACCGAGAGGTGTACGACTTCCTGCGCTCGGTCTCGGCCCGCTACGGCATCGGGTTCTGGGCGCCGGGCAGCGGCATCATCCACCAGGTGGTGCTCGAGCACTACGCCTTCCCCGGCGGGATGATGATCGGCACCGACAGCCACACGCCGAACGCCGGCGGGCTCGGCATGGTGGCGATCGGTGTCGGCGGCGCCGACGCCGTCGACGTTATGACTGGCTTCCCGTTCAACGTGCGCTGGCCGAAGGTGATCGGCGTGAAGCTCACCGGCACACTGTCGGGCTGGAGCTCGCCCAAGGACGTGATCCTCGAGGTCGCCCGCGTCCTCACCGTCGAGGGCGGCACCGGGGCGATCGTCGAGTACTTCGGCCCGGGCGCCGACACCATCTCGGCCACCGGCAAGGCGACCATCTGCAACATGGGCGCCGAGATCGGGGCGACGTGCTCGGTGTTCGGCTACGACCAGAACATGTCGGTGTACCTGAAGGCGACCGGGCGCGAGGCGATCGCCGATGCGGCCGACAAGGTCACCGAGCACCTGCGGGCCGACGACGGTGCCACCTACGACCGCCTCGTCGAGATCGACCTCGACCAGTTGAAGCCGCTGATCAACGGGCCGCACTC
>JAYUAM010000955.1:0-1055 GCA_043741295.1 Acidimicrobiia bacterium | reverse complement strand
CCTCGGTCACCCGGGCGGGCGAGTACTTGCAGGCGTCCTGGGCGATCCCGACGATGTTCCCGTTGCCCGCCGCCACGGCGTAGCTCACGCCGTCGGCGATCGAGTTCCGGACGGCCGTGTCGACCGAGCTGTTGGCGCTGCCGCCGAGGCTCATGTTGGCCACCGCGGGCGCGTTCGCGGCATGGTTCCCGGTGACCCAGTCGATGCCCGCGATGACGCCGCTCCAGGTGCCCGACCCGTTGCAGTCGAGCACCCGAACCGCGACAAGCGTGACGCCCTTGGCCACGCCGTACGTCGCGCCACCGGTGGTGCCCGCGACGTGCGTCCCGTGGCCGTGGCAGTCGTCGGCGGGCAGTGAGCCATCGACCGAGTCGTAGCCGTAGGAGGCGCGGGCCTCGAACTCGGCGTGGCTGATCCGGATGCCCGTGTCGATGATGTAGGCGGTCACCCCCGCCCCGGTGGAGACGTAGGTGTAGTTGCCATCCATCGGGCGGAACTTCTCGTCGATCCGGTCGAGGCCCCAGGTCGCGGGAGCCTGATCGGTGACCAGCCAGACTGGGCCATCTGCCTCGACCCAGGCGACGTTCGGGTCGTGGGAGAGGGCGGCGACTGCGCCGGACGGCAGCGAGGCCGCGAATCCCTTGAGCGCGTGCTGGTAGACGAAGAGCGGGGCGAAGCCGTACTGACGGCCGAGCTGGTGGGCGAGCGCTGGTGCGTCCGCCACGCGGTCCCGGAAGACGACGATGACTGACTCCGAGGCCCCGCTGCTCGGCGCAGCGGCCGTGACGGGCGTCGCCGCCAGGACGACCAGCAGGCTGGTCAGGAGGACGAATGACCGACCGGCGACGCTTCGCATGGCTCAACTCCCACGGCGCGACGTGACGACCCGGATACTACGCTCCGCTGCCACCCCTGTCATCATCGTTGCGCCGCCACCGGTGGGAGGGCGCCGGGCGGCAGGCGCGCCGCTCATCGAGGACACGCGGATCGCGAATGCGTGGCTTGAGGCGCGAGCGCACTTCACCTGGCGCGTGAACCTCCGTCTCCCTCCGGGG
>JAYUAM010000954.1:0-1055 GCA_043741295.1 Acidimicrobiia bacterium | reverse complement strand
GGGCGATACCGGTGCGCACCATGATGTCGGCGCGCACCTGGTTCCACCGGGTCTTGAGCGTGTTCCACTGGACGGTGTTCCCGGGCTGGAACTCGTCGCCCAGATCCCATACCGCGACGTGGTCGAGCACCGGCAGCCAGAACGTGTAGGCCGCGTCGCGGTCGGCCTTCACCGTCGACCACACCCGCGGGTCGTAGACCGCGGTCCGCATGCCGGCCTCGGCGTTGATGTCGACGAGCTGCCGGTACGTCGCAGCGTCGACGTAGCGGTTCGCCGGATTCACCGGCGTGTAGCTCGAGTTCGGCACGTTGCACGGGCCCATCGTCACGTCGATGCCGGCGAGCGTCGCCATCGTCTTCGCCGTTGCCCGGGCGAAGGGGTCGCTCGGACGCACGCCGCAGAAGGCCCACGAGTCGAACTGCTTGCCCGGCGTCCCGGGGAGGCCGACCACGGCGGCCGCCGGCTTCGTCGGGAGCGCGCCGAACCCGGCGATCGTGCCGGCGAGCACGGCGGCGGCGACGAGCGCGCGCCGGCCTGCGGATGTCCTGTTCCCTGCCACCAGCCCCTTTTTAACACCGTGAGAGCGGGAGCGGGGGTCATGGGCGCCCGACCACTATCGTCGCCGCCGATGACACGCTGGTTGTTCAAATCGGAACCCGACGTCTTCGGCTACGCCGACCTCGTGAAGGCGAAGCGCGAAGGCTGGGACGGGGTGCGCAACTACCAGGCCCGCAACTCGATGCGTCAGATGGTCGTCGGCGACCTGGCGATCTTCTACCACTCCAACGCCAAACCGCCGGGCGCGGCCGGCGTCTGCAAGGTCGTGAAGGCGGCCGAGCCGGACCCGACCCAGTTCGATCCGTCGACCAAGTACTTCGACCCGAAGTCCGACCCGAAGGCCCCGATGTGGGACTGGGTCACCGTCGCGCCCGTGAAGCCGCTGCGGTTCGTGTCACTCGACGACATGCGCACGATGCCCGCGCTCGCCCACTGCGCGCTCCTGGCCAAGGGCAACCGCCTGTCCGTGATGCCCCTCACCGACGCCGAGTTCGACG
>JAYUAM010000953.1:0-6894 GCA_043741295.1 Acidimicrobiia bacterium | reverse complement strand
GGTGCTGCAACTCGCCGGCGGTGCGCGGGTCGCCGGGTACTTCGCCGGGGCCGAAGGCGCGTTGCTGCGGCGCGTCAGCCTGCTCACGACGGTGTGCCTGTTGACCGGCTCGGTCGGCGGTCTGTCCTACCTGTTGTCGACGGCTGGCGCGCGCGACCTTCGCTCGTGGAACCGGATCTCGATCGTCATCGCCTTCCTGGCGGTGATCGCCGCGATGGCCGGGGTCGAGCGGCTGATGACTCGAGTGGGCGGCGGCTCGGCCGCGGCCGGCGCGCGGGGCGTCGTGCGCCGCTGCGCGCCCGGTGTCCTCGTGACCGTCGTCGCCGTTGTGGCGTTCGCCGACCAGACCGGGGTCGACGGTCCGGCGTACGCAGCGGTGCATTCCCGCTTCACGACCGACAGCACGTTCTTCGCCACGGTGCGCTCGACGCTCGGCGATGGCGGGGCCGTGTATCAGCTCCCGTTCGTGTCGTTTCCGGAAGCGCCGGCCCGCCTCGGCGTCGGTGCCTACGACGGCGCCCTCGGGTTCGTGTACCAGCCGGCGTTGAACTGGAGCTACGGCTTCGT
This sequence comes from Acidimicrobiia bacterium, assembly GCA_043741295.1. Lineage (GTDB taxonomy): Bacteria > Actinomycetota > Acidimicrobiia > Acidimicrobiales > Ilumatobacteraceae > JAYUAM01. Next base: position 6,327 of record JAYUAM010000953.1, on the reverse strand, counting down.
GCGCGGCCGGCGGCCCGCGTACCCGCTCGTGCTCGAGAAGCAACCGGCGAGCGAGTGGCTCCCGTCCGTCGCAGTGGTCGGGTTCACCGGGGTCGTGCTCGACCGGCGTGGCTACACCGCTGACGAGGCGAATGCGCTCGTCGCGTCGATCACCTCGGCAATCGGCGCGCCGCCGGTCGCCGAGAGCGGCGGCGACCAGCGCTACGCGTTCTTCGACCTGCGCGCCTTCGCTGCCGGCGTGAAGTTGACGCTCGGGGCCGACGGCATAGCCGCCCGGGCCGCCGCCACGCTCGCGCTCGCCCCGCCGCCCGGCTCGATCATCGCGCCCCTCGTCCCCTCGGCCGGCGGCTGACGGCGCCTCGTCGCCGACCTGATCGCCGCCCGGATCGCATCGCATCACATGGAGCTCGAGGAGTATCGGCGGATGGCCGCCGTCGAGGAGTCGCACTGGTGGTACCGCAGCACGCGCGGCTTGCTCGACGAGGTACTCGGACCGTCGATGCCCGACGGCGGGCTGTTCCTCGACGCTGGCGGCGGCACGGGCGCGACGGGCGCATGGATGGCTGGGCGCGGGCATCTCGTCGCGTCCGACTTCGAACCGATCGCGCTGCCGCTCTACCGCGAGGAGCACGCCGGCGCGCTGGGCTTCGCCGCCGCCGACGTGCAGCGCCTGCCGTTCCGCACCGGCTCTTTCGACATCGCGCTCTGCGTCACCGTGCTCTACCACCAGGGCATCGTCTCGCCGGCCGCGGCGGTAGCCGAGCTGGCCCGGGTCGTGAAGCCGGGCGGCGTCGTGTGCTTGATGGAGCCCGGCGTGCGCCGGCTGTTCCGGGCGCACGACCGCGAGGTGCACGGCGCCCGTCGGTTCTCATTGTCGGATGTCCGCCACCTGCTGTCGGTCAACGGGCTCTCAGTCGAGCGGGCGACCGGTGCCTACTCGTTCCTCGTGCCGCTGGCGGCGGCGAAGGCGCTCGTCGAGCGGGGCGAGACGGCGAGCGACCTCGACAACAACGCCGACGGCCTCCGCGGCGCGTTGGGCCGGGTCGCCTCGGCGGAGCGCGCCGTCCTGCGCCGGGTGTCGCTGCCGTTCGGCCTGTCGGTGCTGGCCGTGGGGCGCAAGCGGTCCGGACTTTGACGCGATAGATGCGCCAGCGGTGGTCATCCCGTCAACGTTCGGCTCTGGCGTGTCGCCGGGGGTTGAACGTTGACCGGGAACCAGTTTCGGCGGCAGTCACGGCGTCAACGGTCGACGCCGACGCAACGGTGGACTAGCGCCGGCGCGCCCGCGCGTTCGTGGGTGACACCGACGACGGAGTTTGGCGGACCCGAGCGAGCACCTGGTCCAACGGGGTGGTCGCCCCGCCCGAGGCATCACGGCGCTGGCTCGAGACGAGCGCGTGGCGAAGCGACTCGAGCGCTCTCACCGGCAGCACCACCACTGGTTCCAGGATCACGGTGCCGTCGTCGAGGCGGCGGGCAAGGTAACGCTCGGCGTTGTCGCCGGGAATCCGGGCAAGGCTCAGACGGCCCCGCTCGTCAGGTTCCAGCAGCGTGGTCGGCAGGGCAGGGGGCATATGTCTCATTGTAGCATCTGGAACATCCGCGCGATTGCCTGAAAGTGGCGGTTACCCCATGGTACCGCCTGCCCGGTAGAGTCACCGGGTGCGAGTTCACCTGTCCGACGAGGCGCTCGACGAGTTCGAGCGGCTGGAGCGAGACGAGCCCGACCGCTTCGAGGTGCTCGTAGGTGATCTGGCCATGCTCGATGTCCTTGCGCCAGAGGATCTCGAGCAGTGGGCCGTGATCGGCACGCTCCGCTACTGCCCCGGCCCGACCGGGCGCGTGCGCTACTGGCTGGCCAGCGAGGCTGATCGACTCGTCGTCGAGTACTTCGATCTCGACTGACGTCGTTCGATCGGGCCGGGCCCGGTGACGACGCCGATGTCGACGTGTAACGATTTCGGGGGTGTCGGGCGTGGAGGAAGTTGTGGGAGCGGGCGCACTCGCCCGGCGCCGTCGGGTCGCGCGCATCGCCGCCGTGCCCATCGCCGGCCTGGCCGCGATCGGTGCGCTCGTCGCGGTGCGCGTTGGCCGGTCGACCGGCGTGCAGGCGGCGCCTCCCGCGGTGGCCGTCGTCGACGGGCCCGTCAACGACAACCGCATCGACGTTCCCGGGTCGTGGCAGGAGGTGCCGTACCCGTCGACGGGCGACGGGCCGCGCCCCCGGGCGATCACCGCCGCGCGGGCCGAGCCGGGCGACGCGAACGTGGTGCGCGTGTGGTTCGAAGGCGGCCTCGGCGACTCCAACGCCGCCGAGCTCTCGGTCTGCCACCACGGGTACCGGATCCTGGTCGAGGAGGGCGCCCGTGCGGTCACCCTCACGCTCGTTCGCTACGAACGGCGCCGGGCCACGGGCCAGGAGTCGCCGAGCTGTGTGCGGGCCCTGGTCCCCGAAACCCGGTCCCTGCGGGTCCGGCTGGCGGCGCCGCTGGGTGACCGCACGGTGATCGACGGTCGGGCGAAGGCGCCGGTGCCGGCGGTCGCCGAGGTCCCTCCGTCGACCACCGCAGATCCCCCGGTCGTGGTGAGCGTGCCCGTGACGAACCCGCCGTCGGCGCAGCCCTCGCTCACCACCTTCCCAACGCCGGCCACGACCGCCGGTGGCTGACCCGACTGCGCTCGGTCGCCGACCCAGCCGAGTTCGATCGCCGACCCGGCCGAGTTCGGCGTCGCGCCCGCCCGGGCGGCCAGACTGTGGCGGTGCCCCACCCGCAAGACGATGCCACTCGCCCTCGCCGCACGGGCCCCGCCGCCGCCGCCAGTTTCGATGCGGGTTGCTTCGACCGCGTGCTGGTGGTCGACTTCGGGGCGCAGTACGCGCAGCTCATCGCCCGGCGCGTCCGCGAGCTGAAGGTGTACTCCGAGATCGTCCCGCACACGATCTCGGCGGCCGACGTCGCTGCCCGCGCCCCGAAGGCGATCATCCTCTCCGGCGGACCCAAGAGCGTCCACGTCGACGGCGCGCCCCGCCTCGACCCGGCGATCTACGACCTGGGCATCCCGATCCTCGGCATCTGCTACGGCTGCCAGCTCGTCGCCCAACAGCTCGGTGGCGAGGTCGCGCGGGGCGGGCGGGGCGAGTACGGCCGGGCGCGCCTGAACCGGATCGCCGGCACCGCGTCCACGCTCCTACACGACGGCGTCCCGGCCGAGCAGGACGTCTGGATGAGCCACTTCGACGCCGTGACCACCGTGCCGAAGGGCTTCGGGGCCACCGCCGCCACCGCCGACGCGCCGATGGCCGTGATCGAGAACGCCGAGCGGAAGATCTGGGGCGTGCAGTACCACCCCGAGGTCGTGCACACGCCGAGCGGCATGGCCGTCCTCGAACAGTTCCTCCATCGTCTGGCCGGCTGTCGGCCGACCTGGACCGACGACTCGATCATCGACACCGGCGTCGCGTCCGTGCGGGCCCAGGTCGGCGACGGCCGCGTGATCTGCGGGCTCTCGGGCGGGGTCGACTCGGCGGTCGCCGCCGCGCTCGTGCACAAGGCCGTGGGCGCGCAGCTCACGTGCGTCTACGTCGACACCGGCCTGATGCGCAAGAACGAGAGCGCCCAGGTGGTGGAGACGTTCCGGCGGAACATGCACATCGAGCTGATCCACGTCGACGCCGGTGACCGCTTCTTCGCCGCTCTCGCCGGCATCACCGAGCCCGAGGCGAAGCGCAAGGCCATCGGCGAGCTGTTCATCCGGATCTTCGAGGAGCACACCGGCGGGTTGACCGACGCCAAGTTCCTGGTGCAGGGCACGCTCTATCCGGACGTCATCGAGTCGGGCGGCAGCGACGGGCAGGCGTCGGTGATCAAGAGCCATCACAACGTCGGCGGCCTTCCCGAAGACATGACGCTCGATCTCGTCGAGCCGTTGCGCAACCTGTTCAAGGACGAGGTCCGCCGGATCGGACAGGAGCTCGGACTGCCGGACGAGATCGTCTGGCGCCAGCCGTTCCCCGGTCCTGGCCTCGGCGTGCGGATCATCGGGGAGGTCACGCCCGACAAGGTCGCTCTTTTACAAGAGGCTGATGCGATCGTGCGCGAGGAGATCGCCGCCGCCGGGCTCGAGCGCGAGATCTGGCAGGCGTTCGCCGTGCTTCCCGACATCCGCTCGGTCGGGGTGATGGGCGACGAGCGCACCTACGGTCACCCGATCATCATCCGAGCCGTCACCTCCGACGACGCGATGACCGCCGACTGGGCCCGCCTGCCGTACGACCTGCTCGAGAAGATGGCCAGCCGGATCATCAACGAGGTGCCGGGCATCAACCGCGTCGCCTACGACATCACGTCGAAACCGCCCGGCACGATCGAATGGGAGTGATGGCCGAGGGCGCGTCGTAGGACGGGAGCATCCGCAAGATCGGCTCGGCCGACGGTTTCGCCGTTGCGAACAGCGGGTTTCGGTGGCGTGTCGGCGGTCACGCGGGCCCGTACAAGGCTGCTAGGGTTCCCGACCAGGCCGTGCCCAACCGCGGCCCGATCAGCGGAGAGCTGAGTTGGCGCGGACCCCGTTCCGGGGTTCGCCCTGAACAGGGGAGAACTTGACTACATGACTCGAACTACTTCGTTCCAGAAGACTGCAGCCGCAGTCGTCGCTCTGGCGGTTGTCGCCGTCGGATGCGGTAGCAGCAGCAAGAGTGGCGGCGCGGCAGCCACGACGGCGGCCAAGGGCGCGGCCACCACGGCGGCCGCCAAGGCCGCGGCCGCGGCCACGACGGCGGCGGCGGCGGCTGGTGCAGCGGCGCCCGGCGCGCTCGTCGTGTCGAGCGACCTGCCGTTGCAGGGTGCCTCAGCCGACGCGTCGAATGACACCATCAACGCCCTCAAGCTCATCCTCGAGCAGCAGGGTGGCAAGGCCGGCAAGTACAGCATCACGCTGAAGTCGTACGACAACGCCACGGCCGCCAAGGGCGGCTGGGACGATGCCACGTGTGCGAAGAACGCCGGCGACCACGTGTCGAACAAGGCCGAGGTCGCGGTCATGGGCACCTACAACTCGGGCTGCGCCAAGATCGAGGTCCCGGTCCTGAACCAGGATCCGACGGGCCCGATGCTCATCATCTCGCACGCCAACACGAACCCCGGCCTCACCAAAGCCTGGGATCCGGGCGAGCCCGACAAGTACTACCCGAACAAGACCCGTAACTACGGGCGCATCATCGCCACCGACGACTTCCAGGGTGCCGCTGGCGCTCAGTTCGCCTTCAAGGATCTCGGCATCAAGAACTGCGTCGTGCTCAACGACGCGCAGACCTACGGCGTCGGCGTGGCCAAGGCGTTCGAGACGGCGGCGAAGGCCGTCGGCATCAACATCGTCGCCACCGCTGCATGGGATTCGAAGCAGCCGAACTACACGGCGCTCTTCGAGGGCTTCAAGTCGAAGAACCCGGACTGCGTCTACCTCGGTGGCATCAACGACAACAACGGTGAGCAGCTGATCCGCGACAAGGTCGCCGTGCTCGGCCCGAACACCGGCGCAGTGAAGCTCATCGCCCCGGACGGCTTCACCGGCTACCCGTCGGTGCAGAAGCTGGCCGACGCCGAAGGCATGTACATCACGTTCGCCGGTCTGCCGGCCGGTGAGCTCGTGAAGGCCGGCGGTGCGGGCGCCAAGTTCGTCACCGACTTCAAGGCGAAGTACGGCCACGACCCGGCGTCGGCCTACGCCATCTACGGTGCTGCGGCGCTGCAGTACATCCTGGCGTCCATCGAGAAGTCGGACGGCACCCGAAAGGGCGTCCGCGACGCTGCCTTCTCGGGCATCACGATCCCGGCCGACAAGTCGGTCATCGGCAAGGCGTTCGGCATCGACCCGACCTCGGGCGACGTCACCGTGCGTGACATGTCGATCCAGCTGATGAAGGGCAACGCCGAGACTTTCCTCAAGGCCTGGCCGGTCTCCTGAGCACGGTTTGACGAAACGGTATCAACGACTCTTCGGGGTGGTCTCAGCCTGGCTGGGGCCACCCCGACGACTATGGGGGAGTCATCTATGGGGAGTCATCTCGTTGGATACTGCAGGTAAGCGCGCGAGCAAGCTGGCCAACCTCGGCCTGGTCAACTCGGTCGGGCTCGGTGTGGTCGGGCTCGGGGCGGCGTGGGTCGTCTGGAGCCTCGCCTCGAACCCGAAGCAGTTCGGGCAGGTGCTCACGATCGGCCTCTCGAACGGGGCCCTGTTCGCCCTCATCGCCCTCGGCTACACGATGGTCTACGGCATCGTCGAGCTGATCAACTTCGCCCACGGCGATCTGTTCATGCTCGGCTCGGT
>JAYUAM010000952.1:0-1056 GCA_043741295.1 Acidimicrobiia bacterium | reverse complement strand
ACAACGAAACGCCCGCTACCTCCGCTCCGTAGTGCGACGACCAGCGCGAGGACGCCGAGTCGAGGCCTGATCGCCCGGGTTCGGTCGAGGGCTGGTCGTCCGCAGCGACGAACGACGATCGCGTTGGGGGCGACTCCCACCCTCGCGTCCTACCCATCCGGACGTCAGCGCATCGAGCCAGTCAGATCAGCCGTGAGTTCGGCGACGACTGGGGCGACACCTTGCGATGCCGACGTCGGAGCGAACATGTGGCCGGCGTGCTTCCAGCAAGGATCGGTGCCGCGCTCAGGCAGGCGCCCGGCGACCTCGGCCGGCTCGGTCCGTCTGCCAGGTCGGCGGGCTCGACGTCTTCTCGGCGCCGGCCGACGTGCGAGCCGCGCGTCCCGCCGATCGCCGCCGCCCGGATCGGGCCTACTCCGGCTGGTTTGTCGCGGTGGACCTCCTCGAACTCGCGGCCGTGATGCGAGCTCGCCAGACCGAACTGCCTGCGGTCGAGGTCGAGGTCGAGTCGGGAACCGGCGGGGTACGGGCGTCGATCACCGAGACGATCTGCGCCTTCGCGAACCTTCCCGGGGGCGGGCTCATCGTGGTCGGCCTCGACGAAGCAGGCGGCTTCGCACCGGTCGGGTTGCAGAGCGCCGGAACGCTGTCGGCCGGTATCGCCAGCCGAGCGCGTCACGCGTTCGAGCCCCAGGTTCGGGTGAGCGTCGACATCGAGGCGTTCGAAGATGCGGGTCTCGTCATCGCGCGTGTCCACGAGCTGCCCGCGTCCACCATGCCGTGCGTCGTGAAGCGAATCGGTCGGGCGTACCTGCGCTTCACCGACGTCGATCCGCCCGCGCGTGTCAATCGGGCGGGGGCCAGGCGTGCAGCTGCGGCCGGGGACCGCCGATGGCATCGATGATCGTCGACAGATCGTCGACGTCGCCCGACAGGATCGGTTCGGCGAGTTGTAGCGCGAGCAACACGAGGTGGGCGTCGACCACATCTGACGTCCGAGCTCGGGCAAGCAGCATGCCGACGTTCGGCCCGTCGTCGAACGGATGAACCTCGACG
>JAYUAM010000951.1:0-1056 GCA_043741295.1 Acidimicrobiia bacterium | reverse complement strand
GCCCGGCCGTACTCGACCGCGTCTTCACGCACGTAGGGGATGGGGCCGGCCACGGACGCGGGTCTAGCAGTTGTCCGCGCCGTCAGCCGGAACGGACGGCCGTCAGCCGGCGAACGGATGGCCGCCGGCGCGACTTCGTGCGGGTCCGTCGGGTCGATCAACGGGAGCGGGCGGTAGCGTGACCCGGCCGGGACGGAGCCAGATCATCACCGGGCAACTCAGCACCAGAAGGGCGCGGCGAGCCGATGGACCAGATCGAGATCAGGAACTGGCGGAGCCTCACCGTGATCGGTGCGCTCGAACACGAGCAGCTCGCACCGCAACCCGTGGAGGTCGACGCCACGCTGTTCGTCGACCTCGACGATGCGGGTACCACCGACGACCTCACGGCCACCGTGCACTACGGCGAGGTGATGGACGCCTTCGCCAAGGTCACCGCCGACCGCCACGTGCTGCTCGAACGGCTCGCTCACCGCCTGACGCAGGCGGCGCTCGCCTTCCCGCTCGTGCAGGAGGTCGACCTCGTCGTCCGCAAGCTGCGTCCGCCCGTGCCGCACGACGTCGAGAACACCGCGGTGCGGCTGCATCGTCGCCGCATGATCGAGCAGGCCGACGGTGGGCACGAGGCGATCCTGGCCATCGGCAGCAACCTCGGCGACCGCGAGTCGTTCCTACGCATGGCCGTCGACGAGCTCGGCGCGGCGCGGCTGAGCCAGGTGTGGGAGACCGAGCCGGTCGGGGGCCCAGAACATCAGGGCCCGTACCTCAACATGGTCGTGGCCGTACGCACCGATCTCGACCCGTTCGCGCTGCTGCGTCGGTGCCACCGCGTCGAACGGCTCGCCGGGCGCGTGCGCGACGTGCGGTGGGGCCCGCGCACGCTCGACATCGACGTGCTCTTCTACGACGACGCCACGATCGCCACCCCGGAGCTGACCGTGCCGCACCCGCGCGTCAGAGAGCGCCGCTTCGTGCTCGCCCCGCTCGCCGAGGTCGCCCCCGAACGATGTCCGCCCGACTGGGACGCCACGTTGCCGCCCGGTGGCGTGTGGCCGA
>JAYUAM010000950.1:0-1058 GCA_043741295.1 Acidimicrobiia bacterium | reverse complement strand
CTCGCCGCCTGCTACTCGTACACCAAGAAGAACCCCTTGCTGCTGACCGACCCGGTGGCCACGAGCGGCTACCGCACGAAGCCGACGTACGTGTCGGGTGGTGGCGGGATGGCGTCGACGATGAGCGACTACCTCCGCTTCTGCACGATGCTGCTCAACAAGGGCGAGCTCGACGGCGTGCGCATCCTCGGCCGCAAGACGGTGGAGTACATGACCATGAACCACCTGCCGGGCGGGCTGGACATGGACCACCTCGCCGAGCGGGCGTTCAGCGAGACGAGCTACGAGGGCGTCGGGTTCGGACTCGGCTTCGCCGTCACCCTCGACCCCGCCGTCAACCAGACGATCGGTTCGCGCGGCAGCTACTCGTGGGGTGGCGCGGCCTCGACCGGGTTCTGGATCGACCCCGTTGAGGAACTGATCGTGATCGTGCTCACCCAGCTCCTGCCCTCGTCCACCTACCCGATGCGCCGCGAGCTCCAGTCGCTCGTCTACCAGGCCCTCGTCGACTGACATCCACAGCACGAACCCCGATTTCGGCGTTCCTCCCGCATGTACAACGTGCAGCGGCAACGCCAAAACCTTGGGGTGGGGCCTGGCAGGATGGCGACGTGCAGATCACCGTCGTCGACCATCCCCTGGCGTCCGAGCGCCTCGCCATCCTGCGCGACAAGGACACGACCAACGACCGCTTCCGTGAGGCGCTCGACGGCCTCGGCACGATGCTGGTGTACGAGGCCACCCGGCACCTGCCCACCATCGCCCGCACGGTCACGACACCGCTCGGCCCGGCCGATGCCCGTGCGCTCGCCAGCCCGCCGATGCTCGTGCCGATCCTGCGGGCGGGCGTCGGCCTCGTCACGCCGGCGCTGCGGCTCATCCCCCAGGCCGAGGTCGGCTTCGTCGGCCTGGCCCGCAACGAGCACACCTTCGAGCCGACGCCGTATCTCGCCAAGCTCCCCGAGACGCTCGCCGGGCGCACGATCATCGTGCTCGACCCGATGCTCGCCACCGGCGGCTCGCTCGAGTTCGCCTGCAAGCTGCTGCTCGAGCGCGGC
>JAYUAM010000949.1:0-2931 GCA_043741295.1 Acidimicrobiia bacterium | reverse complement strand
CGATCAGCGAGGCGTCCATCGTCTTCCTCCCGGCGCCGCGGCTAGCCGGCCATGCGGTGGTTGGCGATCTGCGGGCCCGCCACCCACCCGCAGAGCTGCGGGTCGCACTCGCGCAGGTCGCCGTCGATCCAGACGCCCCGATCGGTGAAGCGTCCCTGCCGTTCGCCGGCGGTGACGAGGATGTGGCCGTTCTCCTCACGCTCGTAGAGCGCTCCGCTCAACGGGTGGCGCAGTCCATGCATCGCGTCGTCCTCTCCTGCTCGGTCCGACCGCTTTCGGCGGCAGGCGCGATCTCGATCTTCGCGCGTTGTCCTTCGTCGTCGCCTCTCGTCGCGTGGCGACCGGCGCGTCAGGCGCGGCGGCCGGCTTCGCCGACGAGGCCGGCGTTGGCGTGGTGGAACCGTTGCACCGTCATGCCCGACATCGTCTGGCCGGCGTCGACGACCAGCGTGTGGCCGCTGACGTAGCGCGACTCGTCGCTGGCGAGGTAGAGCGCGGCGTTGGCGATGTCGATGGGTAGTCCGGGGTAGCCGAGCGGCGAACCGGCGCCGATCCGCGTCGCCGCCGCCTCGGTGGCGGTGTGGTCGCCGGTCATCACCGAAGCGGTCATCGCCGTCGCCGTGTTGCCCGGGGCGATCGCGTTGACGCGTATGCCGTGCGGTGCGAGCTCGTTGGCCACGGACTTGGTGAGGCCGATCACGCCGTGCTTGGCCGCGGTGTACGCGTGCGGGCCGAGCCCGCCGAGCACGCCCGCCGTGCTGGATGTCGAGATGATCGAGCCAGCACCGGACCCCTGGGCGACCATCGCCCGCCCGGCGTGCTTCATCCCGAGGAACACGCTGGAGAGCAGGATGGCGATCGTCTCGTTCCACGCGTCGTAGCCGGTATCGGTGATCGAGCCGATCGCCCCGACGATGCCGGCGTTGTTGAACATGCAGTCGATCCGTCCGAACCGTTCGACGGCCAGCGCGACCGCGCCCTGCACGTGGTCTTCGACCGTGACGTCGGTGTGGTGGAACGCGGTGACATCGCCGAGCTCGGCGACGAGCGCGCGGCCGGCGTCGTCCTGGATGTCGGCGACGACGCAGCGCGCCCCCTCCTCGACGAACCGGCGCACCGTGCCGGCGCCGATCCCGCTCGCGGCGCCGGTGATCACCGCCACCTTGCCGTCCAGTCGTCCTGTCGCCACCGGTGTCTCCCCCTCGCCGACAGCCGTCGGCCGATGCCAAGGCAACGTAGCGGAACGCCCGGTAGCGCGGTTGAGGGTCTGCCCGGCCCGCCGATCTGTCTGTTGCAGACAGATCGACATTCTGGACAGGTCGCGATCCCATGGAGAGCAACGGTTAGAGTACAAGCGTTACTTAGCGACGAAGGAGGTAACGGTCGTGGCGACGCTGGTCCGACACCGCTGGATCTCCTCGTTCGAGGGGATGAGTCGACGCGACCGCCAAGGCTGCGGGTACGACGCCTACCTTCCCGATCCACTCGTTGGTTGGGAACTCGCCCTTCCCGCCGACCTTGTCGCCGACGCCACCGACGCCGAGACGGCCATCCGCCGGCTGAACACATCCACGACCACGCACGTCAGCCTCGAAGGGCTGGCACGGTTCCTGCTCCGCGCCGAGTCGGTCGCGTCCTCGAAGATCGAAGGCCTCGAGGCCGGGCCACGCCGGTTGCTCGACGCCGAGGTCGTGCTCGCCCAAGGCGGCGAAGCTGCGGATCGGGTCGCGGTCGAAGTGCTCGCCAACGTCGCCGCGATGGAGGCTGCCGTCGACCTGGGCTCGACGAACGACGCGATCACACTCGACGACCTCCTCGCGATCCACCGGATCTTGATGGAGCGGTCCTCGATGCCGCACATCGGCGGGGTGGTCCGCACGGTGCAGAACTGGATCGGCGGCAGCAGCTACAACCCCTGCTCGGCCGCGTTCGTCCCGCCACCACCGGAATCCCTCGACGACCTGCTCGACGACCTCCTCGACTACGTCAACGGCGACGACCATCCCGCGCTCGTCCAAGCGGCGATCGCTCACGCTCAGTTCGAGACGATCCACCCGTTCGCCGACGGCAACGGACGCACCGGACGGGCACTGATCCACGTCATCCTTCGACGACGCGGTCTCGCACCGCGTTTCGTCCCTCCGATCAGCCTCGTGCTCGCCACCTGGGCAGGTGACTACATCGCCGGGCTCACCACGTTTCGACACGTCGGCGCGCCGGACAGTCCTGCGCGGTCCGCTGGCGCCGGCACCTGGCTGCGCACGTTCGCAACCGCGGCGCATCGTTCGTGCATCGACGCCGAAGCGTACGGGGCACGGATCGGGATGCTCGACGCACGGTGGCGGGAGCAGCTCGGGCGCGTCCGCGCCAACTCCGCCGTCGAGTTGCTCCTCGATCTCCTACCAGGTGTCCCGGTGATCACCGTCGAGAGCGCGGCACGATTGATCGGCCGGTCCGAGATGCGCACCGGCGAAGCCGTCAACCGTCTCGAAGCCGCCGGGGTCCTACGCCAACGCAACGTCGGCCGACAGCGCTACCGGGTCTTCGAAGCAGTCGATGTCGTCGACCTGTTCACCGGGCTCGAACGCGCCCTGGCAAGCCCGACCGGCGACACCGGGGCCGCGCCACCCACCCGTCGGGTGCCGACAAGACCCCATTGAGCCGCATCGACGATGCAGCGGTGGTCGGCGTCCATCCCGCCAGCAGACGTCACCAACGATCACGAGATCCTCGCCATGAGAGAACAGGTCGCCCGGTCGATCGAGCCCGTGCGTGATGTGACGTCGGGCCGCGGACCGCTTGAGGTCCGATAGGTCGGACGGCTTCACCGACGCGCGCGGCACCGTGCGCTTCGGTGGCGAGGTTGGACTTCATTAGCGACCTTCGGGTTGTGAGCCCGACGAGCAGCTCAGGAGAACCTCCTGGTAGAAG
>JAYUAM010000948.1:0-1062 GCA_043741295.1 Acidimicrobiia bacterium | reverse complement strand
CCACGGCCAGCACCCCGACGATCGCTGCGCCGGTGACGATGCCCGGCAACGCCAACGGGAGCACTATGCGCAACAGCCGTCGGCGCGACGCAGCACCGAGGTCGGCCGCCGCTTCGATCATGCCGATCGGCACCCGGGTGAGGGCGACGTAGGCCGGAAGGATGAACAGCGGCACGTACGCCGTGATCATCCCGAGGAGCACCGCGGGCGGCCGGTACAGGAGCTGCGCACCCGTGATCGACTCGACGGGCCCACCGGTGGCGAGCACGCCCTGCCAGGCGAAGATGCGGACGGTGAAGCTCACGAACGACGGGAGCATCACGGCGATCAGTGCTGTGCTTCGGGCCGAGCCCTTCAGGCGGCTGAGGGCGAGCGCCGCGGGTGTGCCGATGACGAGACACAGCACGACCGTGAGTGCCGACACGATCAACGAGCGCAGCGCGACCGGCCGGTACACCGGTGAGAGCAGTGTGCGGTAGGCCTTGACCGTGCCGGTCAGCTCCACGTCGAGCGTCACCGGGTTGACCCGGGCGAACGAGCGCACGACCATGAAGCCGATCGGCACGAGGCAGACGACGGCGACGAGCAGCCAGTCGGGCATCACCAGCGGCCCGAGCCGCGGCCCGAGTCGGTGGTGGGTGACGTTGCGCCGACGGCGCACGATCAGGCGGCCTTGAACGCGTCCCACACGGCGTCGAAGTCGGCCTGATGCTCGCCGAGGAAGATGTGGTACTGCACCTTGGCGGCGACGTCGGCCGGCGGGTTGATGACGGGCGACTTGCGCAGCACGTCGTCGATACCCGCGTTGTCGGGCTCCACGTACGGCGACGCGACCTTGTTGATGAACGGCGCGTAGTTCTTCGACTCGATGAAGAAGTTCACGAACGCCCGGGCGAGGTCGTTGCGCGGGCCGTCGAGCACGGCGAGCCCTTCGAGGTAGCCGACCTGCCCTTCGCTCGGATTGACGAACGCCACGTTCGGATTCGTGGTGAGTGCGAGCTGGGCGTCGTAGGCGTCGCACATCGCCATCACCGCATCGCCACTGGCGACGGCCTTGCCGAC
>JAYUAM010000947.1:0-6926 GCA_043741295.1 Acidimicrobiia bacterium | reverse complement strand
GCCCGAGCCCACCCGCCTTCGCTGCGTACATCGCGATGTCGGCCCGCTGCATCAACTGGTCGACGGTCAGGCCGTGCTGCGGCGCCATCGCGATCCCGATCGACGCGCCCGGCGTGATCGCCACTTCGCCGATCTGCACCGGACGCTCGAGCGCGTCGAGCAGACGGTCGGCCACACCACCGATGATGCTCGGGTGCTGGGCGTTGGCGACCACGACGGCGAACTCGTCACCACCGAGCCGGCTGACCGTGTCGCCGGGCCGCACCGCCCCGGCGATGCGATGGGCAACGTGTTGGAGGAGCACATCACCGGCCTGATGACCCAACGTGTCGTTGACGTCCTTGAAGTCGTCGAGGTCGACGAGCATCAGTCCGGTCACACCGTTGCGCCGCTCGCCCTCGACGAGCGCCTCGGTGAGCCGGCTGCCGAGCAGCGTGCGGTTCGGGAGACCGGTGAGGGCGTCGTGCTGGGCGAGGCGCTCGTTCTCGTCGGCCTGACGCTTCAGTCGCAACGACAGCCACCACGTCACCGGAAACATCGCCAACCACAGGGCGATGAGGCCGAGCAGGAGACCTCGGCGGAGGCCGACGGTGTGGCGGTCGAGGACATCGAGGCTCGTGCGCTCGCCGGCGACCTCGACCACGCCCCACGCCGGACCACCTCCGAAGCGCAGGGGCAGCGAGAACTGGAAGGCCGGCGTCCCTGGCGTGAGGCCGATCTGGTCGGCCGTGGTGTAGCGCGTGCGGGCGTGTTCGCTGTCGGCCAGCAACCACGAGTTGGCGGGCACCCGCGAGTCGACCTCGTTCGCAGCCGTCGAGAAGGCGACCTGGCCGGCCGCCGAGATCAGGCGAACCCGCAGCTTCGTGTCACCGCCGAGGCGGGCGTTGTTGATCGCGTCGTTGACGACCTCGATCTTCGTGGATGGCAGTCCGGCGTTGAGGTCGGCGTCGGACAGCACCGTCTCGGTGAGCAGACCGAAGGTCGCCGTCGCCGTGCGTTCGTAGCTGGCGAGCGCTTGTTCGCGCTCGACGAGTCGCAGCTGGCTATCGAGCCAACGACCGAGGGCGAAGATGAGCACGCCGCTGATGAGCGCGAACCCGAGAATCATGCGGGCCCGCGCGCGCGTGTGTGATCGGCCGCCGTGCCCCGATCCTCTCCCTGTCCGCACCGCCTGAGCACCGCCTCGCGCCGAGTCGTTCCGCCTACCTCGGCAAGGCTATGACGCCGACGATTCCCCAGGTAACGGAGCCGCGCCGATCACTCCCGGTGGCCGTCGGCCGGGGTCGCTCCCGTGCCGTCCGCGCCACCGGGCACCCCGTCGCCCGCCGCGTCGACGGGCAACGCGTCACCCGACGAGGTGTCGTCGAACGACGTGTCACCGGTCCGGCGGCCGTAGCGCTCGGTCCAGTCGTAGATGTTCTCGCCCCGCTCGACGACACCGGCGGCTTCGTCACGCATCCGCCCGAGGGTGTTCTCCCGGTCGATCCGGAAGCGACCGAACCGCAGTGACAGATAGGCGGCGGCGCCGAGCGGGATGGGCAGCAGATACTGGGCGACGCGATACGACGAGAACCCGAACCCACCGGCCGCGCCGACACCGAAGAAGGCGAGCAGACCGGTGAGGGTCACGTCGAAGAAACCGAGCCCACCCGGTGTCAGCGGGATGACCGCCATGATGTTCGCTGCGCAGAACGCCACGAGCAGGCTGTCCGGTCGCACGGACGCGCCGAAGGCCCGGATGAACACCCACAGCGCCGCGCAGTCGAGGAGCCAGTTGAGGGCCGACCACACCGCCAGCTGCTTCAGCAGCTCGCGCCCGTCGAGCAGCTCCTTCAGTCGTTCGGCCAGCTGGCGTACGAGCAGACCCATGCGGTCCTCGTCCAGGAACTTCACCGAACGGGCCACGCTGCGGAGCAGCCGTTCGGCGAGCGCCTGACCGCGCACGAGGCCGTACACGACCACGGCGAACAGCGAGAACAGGAACACGCCGACCAGGGCGACGGTGACGTAGATCGGGTTCCAGCCGGCGAGCGGGATCGAGACGAGCAGCGTCGCCCACAGCAAGAGGTTGAGCATCACTGCCGAGCCGAGCCCGGCGGTGGCGAGGGCGAACCCGGCGTCGGAACCGGTGACGCCGGCGGCGGTGAGCATCCGGTACCCCATCGCCGAACCGGCCGCGCTGCCGCCGGGGACCACGTTCGTCACCGCCTTCGTGGCGAGCTGGATGCGCACGAGCGTCGGAAGGCGAACAGCGCGGGCAGGCAGGGCCACCCTGGTCATGAGCGAGTACGCGACGAGGGCCGAGAGCTCGAGCCCGACGCCGGCGAGGAGCAACCAGAGATTGACCCTTGCCAGCTGGTGGATCGCCGCTCGTCCGCGGGCCAACGCCGGTGGACCCAGGACGATGAGCACGAGGAAGAACGCGACGGTCTTGACGGTGCGGGCCAGCGTCTTGCGGGCGGGGGACGTGTCTCGGGGGGACCGGGTGCCGAGGCGCCGGGTGGACGCCTTAGCCGGGTCGACGGCGGCCGGCATGGAATTCATTCTGACCTGTCTAGCCGCCGATCCACCGAACTTCGTGGCTTTTCGGACCGGCGCCGACGCCCGATTCGGCCAATCGGCACGCTCAGGTGATAGTCGGCACGGACTCGAGCGGTACGGCCCCGATCAACGCGACGAGATCCGGGAGGACGTTCGGTTGCAGCGCGGCCGGCGTCTTGGCCAGCCGCACGAGCACGAGATCACGGGTCGGATCGACCACGACGAGCTGGTTCTCGTACCCGTGCGCGCCAAACGCCGCCGGCAGGCCCTGGCGGTTCCACAACCACCAGTGGTGGCCGTAGCCGAACGTCTCGTCGGTCGGCACCACCGCGCCGCTCCGGGCACCGGCCGGCGTGCGGGCGTGGTCGGCCCAGCCCACCGGCAGAATCCGGCGATCATCCCAGGTGCCGTCGCGCAGGTAGAGGTAGCCGAACCGGGCGAAGTCGCGAGCGGTCGCATACAGGAAGGACGACGCGACGAACGTGCCCGCTGTGTCGAAGCGGGGATCGGCCGACGCCATGGCGAGCGGCGTGAACAGCTCGTCGGCGAGGAACGCGCGCATCGCGTCCTCACGCGTGCGATCGGGATGGAGCGCTGCGGCAACGTCGCCGACGATGCGAGCGAGGATGTTCGATGTGCCCGACGAGTAGTTCCAGGACGTGCCCGGCGCGTGGTCGAGCGGTTTGCCGATGGCGAAGCCGGCGACATCGTCGATGCCGGTGCCGAGCAGCATGTCGATCACGTCCGACACCCCGTCGTCGACGTAGTCCTCGACGAAGTGGAGGCCGGACGTCATCGCCAACAGCTGCTCGATCGTGATGGCCCGGCGCTCGTCGCCCGCCCATTCGACGACCGGCGCCGGCTGGTCGAGCGCGAGCAGTCCGTCACGCACGCACACTCCGACGAGCGCGTGGACGACGCTCTTGGCCATCGACCAGCTCACCAGCGCAGTTCCGGCGTCGGCGGTCGCGCCGTACGACTCGGCGACCAGCCGGCCGCGGTGGACCATGACGAGCGCGAGATGGAGTCCGTAGCGATCGGGGTCGGACTGCCAGCGAGCGACGCAGTCCGCGAGGCGCTCGGCGACGGCCGGCAGTCCGCCGCCGGGCCACTCGACGCCGGGCCACGAGGTGGCGGACGGTTGCGGAGGAAACGACGGCCGGACCACGGTCATGGCGCCACCGTAGGCGGGCCGCACCCTGCCCCAGAGCACCGCACCGTGTGGACGCCGGGCCGCGTCAGGGCACGGGCCGGTCGCCGATCCACTTCGACTCGGGCGGCGGTGGTGGCGCGTCGAGCATGGCGATCGCCTCGGCCACGGTCTCGACGCGCCGCGCCGCGTCCCGGTGCGACTGCTTGAGGAAGCCGGCCGCCACCGCGCCGTCGGCGAGGGCGAACAGCGATGCGAAGAATGCGCCCACGTCGACGATCACCACCGGCTTGGCGTGAATGCCGAGCTGCAACCAGGTGAGCACCTCGAACAGCTCGTCGAACGTGCCGTAGCCGCCGGGCAGCGCGACGAAGGCGTCGGCCAGCGCCACCATGTCCGCCTTACGTTCGTGCATCGAACCCCGGACGCGCAGCTCGGTGAGCGCGGTGTGGGCCACCTCGCGTTCGACCAGCTGGCTCGGGATCACCCCGATGACCTCGCCACCGGCAGCGAGCACGGCGTCGGCGAGCGCGCCCATGAGGCCGACGCGGCCGCCGCCGTACACGAGCGAGTGCCCGTGGGTGACGAGCAGTCGGCCGAGCTCGATTGCGGCGTCGCGGTACATCGGCTCGAACCCGCTGCTCGACCCACAGAACACACACACCCGCACCGGGCCAGTGTTCCATGCCCGCCGCCCGGACCAGCGGCGCCGGCCCGTCGCTCGTTTGTGTCCCTCGCCTTCGGCCGCTCGGAGTGGACAGCTCGCCTTGGGCCGCTCGCCCAGGGCCCAATAGCCTCACCCCATGGCGAACCCCCCTGCCGATGTGACGCCCGACCCGCTCACCGAAGCGCTCGCCGACGCTGCGGCGGTCGTCGAACGGTGTGCCAACACCGTCGGCAAGGGCGTGCGCACGCTCGCCGCTGGAGGTGGCCCCGACGTCGAGCAGGTGCTCGCCTACGACCTCGCCCACGCCGCCGCGGCCATCGAGACGGCCCGCTCGATGCTCGACTACGGGGCCAAGGGACCGGCCGAAGGCGCGCTCGCCTGCGCCTTCGTCGCCGACGTCGCCCACGACCTCGCCACCCGACTGGCCGGCCGCGAGCGGGCGTGGGGGGTCGAGCGTCACGCGCTCGACGACAACGACGACTTCCTCGCCCTCTATCGCGACCCGGCATTTCTGGCCGACCTCGCCGGCACCGCCGGGCCCAGCCACCTCGACCCCGACTTCGAGCTCGTGGCCGACACGTTCCGTCGCTTTGCCGACGAACAGATCGCCCCCGCTGCCGAGCACGTGCACCGCTCCAACGCCGACGTACCCGAGTCGATCATCGCTGGCCTGGCCGAGATCGGCGCGTTCGGCATGTCGATCCCCGAGGAGTACGGCGGGTACGCCACCGGTGGCGACAGCGACTACCTCGGCATGGTCGTGGCCACCGAGGAGCTGAGCCGCGGCTCGCTCGGCATCGGCGGCTCGCTCATCACCCGGCCCGAGATCCTGACGCGTGCGCTGGTGAAGGGCGGCACCGAGGAACAGAAGCGCGCCTGGCTGCCGAAGCTGGCGACGGCCGAGGTGATGGCCGCGGTCGCCGTGACGGAGCCCGACTTCGGGTCCGATGTCGCCGGCCTGAAGGTGACGGCGACACGTGCGGCGGGCCCTGGCGGAGCGAGCGGCTGGGTCATCACCGGCGTGAAGACCTGGTGCACGTTCGCGGCGCGCGCCGACGTGCTCATGTTGCTCGCCCGCACCGACCCTGACCGCTCACTCGCGCACCGCGGGCTGTCCTTGTTCGTCGTGCCCAAGCCGCGCGGCGAGGGCCACGGCTTCGAGTTCACCCAGGACGCGAAAGCCGACGGGCACGCCGGCAAGATGGAAGGCCGTCCGATCGACACGATCGGTTACCGCGGCATGCACAGCTACGAGGTGGCCTTCGACAACTGGTGGGTGGCAGCCGACTGCCTGATCGGTGGCGAGGCGGGCCTCGGCAAGGGCTTCTACTTCCAGATGGAGGGCTTCGAGAACGGGCGTCTGCAGACGGCCGCGCGCGCCGTGGGCGTGATGCAGGCGGCGTACGAGGCAGCGGTCGCCTACGCGGGCGACCGGACGGTGTTCGGCCGGAGCGTCGGCGACTACCAGCTCACGAAGGTCAAGCTCACTCGCATGGCCGCCATCATCCAGGCCAGCCGCCAGTTCATGTACACGGTGAGCCAGCTGATGGCCAAGGGCGAAGGGGCGATGGAGGCCTCGATGGTCAAGGCCTACGTGTGCAAGGCCGCCGAGTGGGTGACGCGTGAGGCGATGCAGATCCACGGCGGGTACGGCTACGCCGAGGAGTACCTGGTGAGCCGCCTGTTCGTCGACGCCCGCGTCCTGTCGATCTTCGAAGGCGCCGACGAAACCCTCTGCCTCAAAGTGATCGCGAGACGCCTCGTCGAGCAATCACGCATGGGACGGTGATCGCGAGACGCCGGACATTGTCGAGGCGCGCTGGTCCCGGTCGCATCTAACGTCGCCACATGGCCATCGAGATCCGACCGATCGAGAGCGACGAGGTCGGCGACTACCTACGGGCGGCGTTGCGCGGGTTCCACGTCAACCGCGTCAGCGATGTGCAGATCGAGCAACGTCGCAGGCAGTACGAGGCCGGGCGGTTCTGGGTCGCGCTCGACGGCGCGGAGATCGTGGGCACGCTGCGGAGCGCGCCGCTCGGCACGACGATGCCCGGCGGCGGCGAACTGCCGACGGCCGGTGTCACCAACGTCACCGTCGCGGCGACGCACCGTCGACAGGGGCTGATGGCCCGCCTGCTCACGGCGGAGCTGCGGGCGGCCCGCGAGCGCGGCGAGCCCCTCACCAGTCTCATCGCCGCCGAGTGGCCGATCTACGGCCGCTTCGGGTTCGGGCCGGCCGTCGACTACACCGAGTACCAGCTCGATGCTGCCGCGGTGTGGACGAACCCGGGCGAGGGGACCGTCGAGATGGTCGATCCGGCCACGTTGCTCGCGCACGCGCCTGCGACCTACGAGCGACATCGGGCGACCAGCGTCGGGGAGATCACCCGGCACGAGAGCTGGTGGGAGAGCATCACCCACGTCGTCGAGCTCGACCCGTGGAAGGGCTTCCAGGTCCTCTGCCGCGACGACGCCGGTGAGGTGAGCGGGTACGCCGTCTACGAGATCGGCGAGGAGTGGGTGCACCGCAAGCCGAAGGCCACGCTCAAGCTCAACGAGCTCGTC